>NZ_JAVJTO010000034.1:0-65742 GCF_040220235.1 Coleofasciculus sp. B1-GNL1-01 | reverse complement strand
AGGCTGCTCAAAAAAACTCTCAAGAGTCCCAAAAACAATTACTGTTTCTTTAGAAGATATTCAAAGGTTTAATTTTTCGGACTTTTTGCCTGTATCAGCCATGTAGTTTTTTGTACTTCAAGTTGAAGTGCGGAGTCTAGGATCTAACAAATTAGAGTAAGGTGGGCAATGCCCACCCTACTAGGCTGGCTGATGTTGACGATAAACTATTCAACTGACCATATCCAACTGTAAATCCTGCGCCAATTGCTGCACAATAAATAACCCCGCTTGAGAATTCCCCCTCTCATCTAACGCCGGAGAATAACAAGCGATCGCGCCCTGAGACGGTACGATAGAAACGATCGCCCCACTCACCCCTGACTTGGTTGGTAATCCCACCTCCGTCGCGAAGCGACTAGAAGCTTGATACAATCCACAGGTGATCAGAATGTCGTTAACCGTGCGGCGGTGTTGGGGTGATATCATGCTACTATCCTGCGCCAGCAACATTCCCAAATTAGCTAAATCCGTCACAGTTCCCGATAGACAACAGACATGATTGTAGGTATCCAGGGCAATTTCTGGACAATCTAGATAACCAGCAGTTGCTAATAAATGCGCGATCGCCTGATTCCGTTCATTGGGAAGAGAACGCACCGACTGTAACATCGCCTCATCTAAAACCAACTGAGACTGCGATCGCTGATTCAGCCACTGGCGCAGGCTTTCGCAACGAGACGCCCCATCCTTACCCGGTAAACGCCCAGCGAGTGCGATCGCGCCACTATTAATCATTGGGTTACGCGGCTTTCCCCGATCCGCTTGCAGTTGCGCTAAGGAATTAAATGGCTGATCAGACGGTTCCATCCCCACCTGAGAAAATACCGCCTCTGTCCCCAATTGTTCTAGCAAGAATAGCAAGACAAACGGCTTAATCACACTCATCAACGGAAAAGAACAACGAATATCACCCGCCGCCACTCCCTCACCTTTAATCCTCTGTACCTGTATCGCTACCCAGCCTGGATTTGCCTGCGCTAGTAAGGGGATATAGGTTGGTAGTTGTCCTCCTTGACATTTTACTTTTGCCTGAGCGATTAAAGTATTGAGTTGATCTGAAGTCAATGCGGATAGTCCCAGAGAAGATTGATGATGATTCGGGTTATCCCTGTCACTGATAGGGTGCGACGTCTCAATTTTTTCAGCCATGCTACCCCCGATTCAAATAGATTGATTAAAGTGCAGATTTAAACCCTGAGCAATAAAAGCGAATCATCCACTGATCACCCTTAACTATTCTTATTGATAGATGTTCAAACTCCTAACGTTAACCGATAATGAATAGATCAATCATGAAAGTATAATCGGAGTTTAACAGAATATGGGTTGGTTACAACGACTATTTGGCATGGACAAGCCAAAAGAGGCAAAAGTAAACCCTCCAACACAGCAGCAGCCTTCATCCGCCGCCAGTCGTCCAAAAACAGATGAAGCCCCAGCCACGACGAAACTCTCCACCACTCCTCCAGAACGTCTTGGTTTACATGGAGAATATGACCAAAGCGGTTTAGCCAAGCGGGTGGCGTTAGCATTTGATGAAGATCCGGATTTAGATGACATCAATACGCTTTATGTCGCCCAAACGAGTACCACTGTGGTGTTGAAAGGTAAGGTTCCGAATCAGGCTATTTTAGACAAGATGGTGAAGGTTGCTAGAGGTGTCAATGGTGCCAAAGCGGTTGACACGACTCAAGTGACAGTAGGTTAACCTGTTCGCTATATTAGGCTATAATCGACCAAAAAGGCATTAGGTTAAAATCTAATGTCTTTTTCAATTATTTAAGCATTTCACCGTAGGGGCGCACTGACGTGCGCCCAATTTAACCGTAAAATCTATTCCACCATTTTAGATGTGCCACGCCACTCCATGAGTGCAACCTATCCGAAACACTTGACAATGGACTCAATTTTTCCGACAGTCTTAAAATAATCCGAAAATCTCGCAGACAATGAGTTGCTTATCCACAAAAAAACAATCATCTGTAACCATAATCGGGGCATTATTCATTGCTTTAGCACCAGGAGAACCAACCTCTGCAACCTATAGCGCCGAACCTTTATTCGATACCGTTAATACTTATCAAACAACAATTACAACCAATGGTGATCCCGCTGATATTTATTTCCCAATTCCCTCAAATTCTAACACCAACACCAATCAATTTCCCATCGCCTTAATGCTGCAAGGAGCATTAGTGGATAAAGCCGATTACGCCAATTTCGCCAGTACCGTTGCCAGTTACGGATTTGTCGTGATTGTCCCTAATCATGAACGAACTGTAACCAATCCCAGAACAGGAGAACCCGTCACAGGGTTTATTGCTGAACAGCAGCAAGTCAATGATGTTCTTTCTTATATAAAAGAAGAAAACACTAATCCGGATTCACCGATTGCGGGAATTGTTAATACCAATAAACTCGGATTACTCGGACATTCGTTTGGCGGGTTTGTCGGATTAGCTGTTATTCAAGACATCTGCGTTCCTAGAGTATGCGCTGGTAACTTTACCCAGCCTCCTGAAGTAATGGCTGGTATTTTCTATGGTACAAACTTTAAAGATCCCCCCGAAACAGGTTCATTTCCGCCGATTAATAATCAAATGATTCCCACCGCTTTAATTGCCGGAAGTCAAGACACAATTGCCGATTTAGTTGAAGTCACAGCTACTTACAACCAAATTCAAGATTCACCCAAGGCTTTAGTCATTGTCAAAGGGGCTAACCATTATGGGATTACCAATGAAGATAACCCCGTTCGCGATCCTGTTAGACCTTTATTAGACCAAGATGTAGCTACAGAAACTATCGCTCGTTGGAGTGCCTTGTTTTTGCGATCGCATCTACTTAACGATACCACTGCTTTTGACTATCTGTACAACAGTGGGGATGATCAGGATGAAAATGTTATCGTGATTCACCCCATCAATCCCCTTTCTGAATCGGCGTTGCCCTCTAATTGAATGAGCCGACAAAATTACTCTTCAATCTTCACCGAAAGAATCTTATCCCCTTTCTGAATCGCATTAACCACATCCATATCTTCGGTTTTACCAAAAACAGTATGGACGCCATCTAAATGGGGTTGAGGCGAGTGGCAAATAAAAAATTGACTTCCGCCAGTATTACGTCCCGCATGTGCCATCGATAATGACCCAGCTAAATGCTTATTGGGGTTAATTTCACAGTTAATCGTATAGCCAGGACCTCCCGTACCCGTTCCCAGAGGACAACCGCCTTGAATCATAAAATCGGGAATAACGCGATGAAATGTCAATCCATCATAGAAGCCTTTTTCACTGAGATCAACAAAATTTTTCACTGTATTCGGAGCATCTTCCTCGAATAAGTTTAGATGAATTGTTCCTTTTTCCGTTTCCATAATGGCGCGAGTCATAGTTTTTTCCTTGGGTGTGATATGTTGTTAGGGTTGAGTGAAACTGGGGAATTAGTCACATTATCCGGCACGATCCGTTTCAGCATTAAATGCCATTTGCCAAAACTCTGCTTCTAATTGAGCAACTTGCAAAAAGGCAGACTCGGCTTGCTGTTGAATGGATTCTGACGCCTCTGGTAATACCTGATTCGCTTGGTTTTCCAACAAAGCGACATACTCAGTAAATCCTGGATTTCCCCAGCGTTGTGCAAATTCATTGTAAGGCTGACGCATCTGACCTGGCAATTGCCAGCCTTGATTATATGCCAATTCAATCGCCCAAAACGCTGTGGCTTGGACGGGATAAGGCATCTCCCAAAGCGTTTGCATGAAGTGACAGTATTGGTTACAGGCGGGTTGTTTTTGAGTATTTAGATTTAGCGATCGCTCCATCGCTTTTTCTCGAAACCAAGCCAGTTCATCTTTGATTGCACTTGCTCCACTTAGGAGAGTATCAAAATGGGCGACAGGGGCGGCGGCTAAGACTCGTCCAATCAAGCGGGTAAATTCTAGCACAAATAAATAATCTTGCACCAGCCAGGTGTTGAATTGTTCAGGTTTAATTGTGCCTAATTTACACTGTTCTAGAAATGGATGTATGGTTGCTTTATGCCATACATGATTGTGCTTTTGCAGAAGCTGTTGACACGTTAAACTCATAACCTCGTTGAGATTTTAGATATTCATAATAGGATACAACTCAAAAGTTGGTCAGGGCGGGTTTTGTACAAAGATTACGATCAATAGCAAAAATAAAGACCCTAAACCCGCCCCTAAAATTTCCCAAACTCACCCCTCTCTTGCCTACAAAACAGACTGTTGCCAATATTGATAGACCGAATAAGCCAGCGTTACTACACCTGTAATAATCGCCGATTCATTCACTTCAAATTGGGGATGGTGTAAAGGATAATTAGGCTTATCCTTAAACCCGACGCCAAGGCGGAACATCGTACCCGGAGCATGTTCTAAATACATGGAAAAATCTTCTGCTCCCATAGAGGATTCGGGTAAAATTTGCACTCGATCATTGCCCCAGGCTTCCTTGGCACATCCTTCTAAGATTTGCGTCAGAACTAAGTCATTTTGCACCGAAGGCACACCCCGGCGATAACTCACCTCATAGCGAGCGCCATACATCTGGCAGACATTTGCCACAATTGACTCAATCCATTCTGGCAGATTCGCGTGAGTTTCGGGGTGGAGCGATCGCACGGTTCCGGCTAAATGAACTTGATCGGCGATCACATTCGGGGCGCGTCCACCATTAATCTGTCCAATTGTCAAGACCATCGGACGTAACGGATTCTGAGTGCGGCTAATCGCTTGCTGTAAGGTAGTAATCACCTGAGCCGCAATCCAAATCGCATCCACGGCTTCATGGGGACGGGCACCATGACCGGATTCCCCGGTAATAAAGATTTCCAAGTCATCCGCCGCCGCCGTCAGTGCGCCGTAACGCACACCAATAGAACCGCCTGGAATCGAGGGGAACACATGAACCCCAAAAATGGCACTAACATCATTCATCGCCCCATCCTGCACCATCCAGTTGGCACCTTGGGCAATTTCTTCAGCGGGTTGAAACAAGAAGCGCACATTTCCCGGTAATTGTTCCCCCAATCCGGACAACACCATCGCCGTGCCTAAACCAACAGTGGTGTGAACATCATGACCACAGGCGTGCATTATCCCCATCTTCCGGGAAGCAAATTCCAGAGGGGCGGCTTCAGTAATCGGTAAGGCATCCATATCCGTGCGAATCGCCACCAAGCGTTCATCCGTCCCCCCGACTAATTCCCCAATCACCCCGGTTTTAGCAATTCCTTCTTGGACAACGATGCCACAGGAGGACAGCACCCCCGCCACATACGCCGCCGTTTGGTATTCCTGACCGCTCAATTCCGGATGAGCATGGATGTGGCGGCGAATTTCAATCAGACGCGGTGCGAGGTCTTGGGCGAGGTCTTTGATTCGGCTAAGCATAAACTCAATTCAAGAGGTCTTACTATACAAGCTGTTCTATTCCATCATCTAAACATCTGAAAAATAATGCAGCTATCGGTCGTTAGACATGACCTTAACTAAGGGGTTAATCCCGATAACAATGGGAGATGTGGAGAATGTACAAAAAACCATGAAGACCTACGATTGGATTGTTGTTGGTGGGGGTATTACTGGGGCGGCACTCGCCTATGAACTTGCCCAGGTAGGGTTAAGGGTTCTGTTGGTCGATTCAGACACAGCCATTCCAGGCGCGACTCGGTACAGTTATGGCGGTTTAGCCTATTGGTCAGGGAAGTCAGACCTGACGAAGGTGTTGTGCGCTGAGGGAATTGAACGCCACAGGCAGTTATCAGCCGAATTAGACCATGATACCCAGTTTCGGGAATTGGATTTAGTCCTGACTATTTCCGCCAACCAAGACCCAGAAAAAATGGCAACGGCTTATGCTCATTGTGCCATGCCACCCAAATTACTCTCAGTCGAGGACGCTTGTGAGTTAGAACCCCTACTCAATCCTAATGCGATCGCGGGCGTTCTTACCGTTCGTCATGGTCATATTCATCCGGAACACCTCACCCAAGGCTATCGCCAAGCCTTTTGTCGTGCTGGGGGTGAACAGCAGATTACTCAAGTGGTGGAACTCCTGCGCCAAGGGGATAGGGTTCAGGGAGTGAAAACCTCAGATAATCAAACCTATCATGCTGCCAATACAGTAGTTTGTGCTGGGGGACTCAGCCGCGCCTTACTCAACGCCGCCGGGATTCAGGTGCGCGTCTACTTCACCCACGCGGAAATGATTGAAACGCCACCAGTTGACCTGAAACTGCGAACATTAGTCATGCCCGCCTATACACAACGCTTTCCACTTGAAGCGCAAGCTAGCCGTGCGGAGGTAGAACCCTTTTGGGATCAACGGGGTTATGAACCTGTGCCGCCGATTTTAGACGCTGGGGCGATTCAGTTTCTAGATGGCAGTTTACGGATGGGTCAAATTAGCCGTGTTCTCACAGAACCCTTTGCCGCCATAAACTCAGCCGCGAGTGAGTCTGGGATTCGTACTCAGGTGGGGAATGTCCTACCTGCTTTAGCTAAACTACCGGGAACTTGGCATCACTGTTTAGTGGCGTTTGGTGGTAATAATTTACCTGTAGTGGGAGCAATTGAGGGCGTAGAGGGTGTTTATATTTTTTCTGGATTTACGAATCCTCTGGTATATGTGCCACCGTTAGCCCAACGCTTTGCCCAATGGGTTATGGGGAAGGAGGATCAGATTATCGCTCAAATTTCGCAGAATTTGTAGGGAACGGGGGAGGCGATGTAGAGACGTAGCATGCTACGTCTCTACATTGTTAATGACTAGCCGCTGTAGCTTTTTCTTGAGGTTTGGCTGAGCCTTGAGTCCCCAATTGTATTAACTCAATCTTATAGCCAGTCGGGTCTTGGACAAAAGCGATGACAGTAGAACCATGTTTCATTGGACCGGGTTCCCGCACGACTTTACCACCCCGTTCCTTGATTTGCTCACAGGTTCCGTAAATATCATCCACGCCAATCGCAATGTGACCATAGGCATCACCCAACTCGTATTGGTCAACACCCCAGTTGTAGGTCAGTTCTAACACAGTATGGTCAGACTCATCGCCATAGCCGACAAACGCTAAGGTAAATTCCCCGCCGGGATAGTCCTTTTTCCGCAGTAACTTCATGCCTAGCACGTCACAGTAGAATTTGAGTGACTCATCTAAGTCACCGACGCGCAGCATTGTATGTAGCATTCGCATAGCTGATTATAGACTCCTTACGTTTGTTTATATTTCTTTGCTTTTCATTCTATCGAGGCGGTGAGGTAGTGCAACAGGCAAATCCGCGTGAACTACCTCCGTTTGGGGCTGGATAAGGCAGATGGCAGATGGCAGATGACAGAAGGGAAAGGAAAAAGTACCCTGACAAATCTCAATAATACTGCCGGATATACTCATAAGCTTTGGCAAATAAGTCTTTATCTTGGTGAAGCTGGGTCTTCCGGGGCTTCCATGATTAACCAACCATTCTTTAGTTGCTTCTAAGACAAGCAATACTATTTTCAGAACGACTGACCTACTTTGAAAATCTGTTCTGCCCTGAGATTAAGCCCAGAGAAAGTAGGGGAAATAATTACATCATTCTCTCGAAACTGAGTCACTTGATACTCCCCCTCAATAAGTTGATAAACAGATACCGTCGGTTGTTTCGGACTCCCTATAAAATTGCGTCCTCCTAGCGCCGCATAATCAACAATCCAATATTCAAAAACACCCAATTCTTCATAATCTGCTCTCTTTTTAAAATAATCGTCTCGCCAGTTTGTACTAACGACTTCAACAATGATTTTGATAGATTGAGCATTTTCAATAATAGATTCTTTTTCCCAACGGGGTTCTGCTTGTATTGCTGCTTGGTCTAAGACGATAATATCAGGCTCATATCCTGATTTACCATTGCTAGATTTAACAATGGATTCTCTGGGAATTGTCCAATTTCCTCGCTTTCCCATCTGAACAATGGTAAGAATTAACTCTTCTATCAAAAAGCCTGTTACATTAGAGTGTGTTCCAGTGGGTTTTGGCATTTCGATAATTATCCCATCGTGGAGTTCGTAGCGTTTGCCTGTATTAGGATACCACGCAATAAACTCTTCAAAGGTAACAGTTTTGGTCAAAGATTGAACCATAGTCTTGTTCTAGGGGAGTTCTTCTAATCATTTTTAATCGATAGGGTGCAGGAAGACCCCAATTTCAGGGTAGCGGATTAGAGGACTTCACATCATCAGTAGGAGGTTAGATGCGCCTGTGTATGTCTGACCTCATAAGAGTCCCTACGACGGAAGAATCACCGTCCTTAAAGGACGGTGAGTGTCAATATCCAAAATGGAACTATGACCTTATGTTAAGAATCAGGCTGGATTGACCTAAAAGCATGATAAAAATCAGGCATGATCAGGGCAGGTCTGTTAAATGCTGGAGGAACCTATGTCATCGGCTCCGCTATTTAGCGATCGCACTCATGCCGGTGAGGAACTCGCTCAAGCGCTGCTCACCCAAATTGCTGAACTGGAAACGACGACGGGTGATACAGTATCACCCGTGGTGTATGCACTCCCCCGTGGCGGTATTCCTGTCGCTGTACCAATTGCTCGTCAGTTAAATTGTCCTCTGGATATCGTGGTGGCTAAAAAAATTACCACTCCCCAAAATCCAGAATTAGCTATTGGTGCTGTCACCTCAGACGGACAAGTGTTGTGGGCGCAACAACGGCTATGGAGGCGACTGAAGGCGAATCTGCGACAAACTGCCCTGCGTCATGCTCAAGATAAAGCTCAAGCTCAACTGGCTGAATTTGCCCCAGGTTGTCCTCAGGCTAATCCCCAAGGAAAATTAGCCCTTTTGGTTGATGATGGGATTGCTACAGGGATGACCATAATCGCGGCGACTCAAACGTTGAAAGAGTATCATCCTCACCAGATCTGGATTTGTACACCCGTCGCCCCAGCCGGACTGATCAAGAGGCTCGGTCGTTTTTGCGATCGCTTGGTTATCCTGGAAACACCGGATAATTTTCTCAGTGTCAGCCGTTTCTATGAGGAATTTCCTCAGGTCAACACGGATGAGGCACTGGCTTATTTGCAAGAGTACAATCATCTTCCTTACCAACAGTAGCCCAATTCCTTCTCTTAATCAATAGTTCTAGCTATTCAACAACCCTGACTTAGCTATCGCTTGAAGTCAGGGATTGACGGACAAACGTCATTAAACGTTGAATACCGCGTAGAGTCTCAGCTTGGTACAGACATCCGGATATTTCCCTAGTCCGGATTACCTCTAAAACCTTTTGTTGGGTTGTTGTTAAGCCAAGACATCTTAGCTGAGATGGCGGGAAGGGACTACACACTTTTACTCGGAGGTTTATCACCATGTTACGAGTACCAGTTTTATCGAAATCAGGTAAACCGTTAATGCCTACAAAACCCAGCCGCGCTAGGCGTTGGTTGAGGGATGGTAAAGCTAAAGTAGTACATAACGACTTAGAATGTTTTGCCATTCAATTGACCTTTGAAACCCAAGAGAATACTCAACCCATAGCCATGGGTATAGACCCTGGTAAATGCTATTCGCTGCGATACGTTTCCGCCCAAAATGGACAGCCTAACGGCTTGAATTGTACGCGGAGCAAGGTTACTAACCCCCTCAGTATGGGTTAGAAATAACAGAACCTTGACAACTTAACAGCCTTGTAGGTGAGAACCTTACCGAGCCACACAGCTAAGACAGTAAGGGAGTGAGGAAAAGAACAATCAACACTCATAATATCAAGTCCTACCGCTAAGGTGCATAGCTGAAAGCGCTACCCCTATTCTCAGAATTAGCAACCTTGAGGATAAAGCGGGGGAGTTAAGTGGAGGTAACTCAGAAGTCTAATTTGAGAATCCCTTCTAGCAAGAGTCTATGAGTAGCATAAGCAAAGGTACGTCTGAATCGTCGTCAATTTAAACCTGTGAAATCAGACTGATACACTGGGAGACCCCAAAATGGGGCAAGGTTAGGGAGTTGGCAACTCGAATATTGACCAACAAGCACTTCCCATAAACCCGGCGAACAGTACCACTCTAAGGATTCAATCAAAAGGCTGTTAGGAACGTAGTAACCCCCCGTGCATCTCTTGAGCAGGTCGATACTCAAGTAGGTAGCTAGCCACATGATGTACGGAGGCGGGATTGAGACAGAAGCTAATGCCTTGCTGTAATGGCAGGGATACGCTGACAGTCTCACGAAGATTTGGAAGATAGAGGTGTTAGTAGTGAGTGTATATGCCTAAAACAGAGCAACAAGCGACTGTGGGATGGGAACACACGGACTGGCGCAAGCTGGAACGGGTGGTCTTTAAGCTCCAAAAGCGCATCTATCAAGCCTCTCAACGTGGAGACGTTAAGGCAGTTCGCAAGCTTCAAAAAACGTTGATGAAGTCTTGGTCAGCTAGAACGCTTGCCGTCCGTAGGGTGACTCAGGATAACAGGGGTAAGAAAACCGCAGGTGTAGACGGGGTGAAAAGTTTAACCTCTAAGCAACGCCTGGAACTTGTCAACCAACTGAGGCGTGTAAACAACCGCAAGGCAAAACCAGTAAGAAGGGTCTGGATTGACAAACCCGGAAGGACTGAGAAACGCCCGTTAGGTATCCCCACAATGGACGATAGGGCAGCCCAAGCCCTAGCAAAAGCAGCACTAGAGCCAGAATGGGAAGCTAAGTTTGAACCAAATAGTTACGGCTTCCGACCAGGGCGCTCATGTCATGATGCGATTGAGGCAATATTCCAAGCAATCAACCAGAAACCTAAATATGTTCTGGATGCTGATATAGCCAAATGCTTCGACCGTATCAGCCACGAGGCACTGCTCAACAAATTGAATACATTCCCCACCATGAGACGTTTGATTAAGTCCTGGTTAAAAGCGGGAGTGGTGGACTGGAGCGCATACGCCAACAGGGAAAAAGGCTACAGTTCAACATCTGAGGGTACTCCACAGGGCGGGGTAATATCCCCGTTACTGGCAAACATAGCCCTCCACGGTTTGGAGAACCGCTTAAAACAATTTGCGGGAACTCTTCCAGGAAGAAATGGCTTTGGCAAACGCGACTTAATGAAGCAATTGTCGGTCATCAGATATGCAGATGATTTTGTTATTCTGCATCCGGATAAAGCCACTGTCCAAAGATGTCAGCAGATAACAGCAGAATGGTTAAACGACATAGGTTTGGAATTGAAACCTGAAAAAACGAGACTTTCTCACACACTGAATCCAACCGAAGAAGGTAATGTGGGGTTCAACTTCTTGGGCTTCACCATCAGGCAGTATAATGTGGGAAAATACGTCTCCAAACAGGGCTTTAAGACCATCATCACCCCATCTAAAGAAGCGGTAAGGTCACACACCCAAAAGATAGGCTCCATCATACAAAGTCACAAAACAGCGCCTAAACAAGCGCTAATAGCCAAACTCAACCCAGTTATCAGGGGATGGAGTAATTATCAAAGAGGACAATGCAGTAAAGAAACCTTCCAAAAGTGTGACAACATCACTTACCTACAACTCAGAGGATGGGCAGTAAGCCGTCACAAGGGTAAACAAAAAGGGACAAGAATCCGAAGGGAATGGGGAACCAGGGGCAAAAGGAACTGGGTCTTCACCACCAAGGATGGAAAATATTCCCTTATTAATCACTCAGACACAAAGGTTGTCCGCCATATCAAAGTAGAAGGCGTTAAGAGTCCTTATAACGGAAATTGGGTATATTGGAGCGCACGAAAGGGAGATTACCCTGGAGTTAAGAAACAAATAGCAAAACTTGTCAAACAACACGGCGGAAAATGCTATCACTGCGGACATTACTTTAGCCCAGACAGCCTCGCAGAAATACACCATAAGGATGGAAACCATAAAAACAACAAGCGAGAAAATCTAGCTTTAGTACATGGTCACTGCCACGACATAATCCACGCCAATCGGGAATTAAGCACTATGGAGGATTGGATTGATGACCATCCTTTCTAGTCCCCTAACCCACTCAATGGGAATCGAGGTACACATGACAAGTGCCAAATCTTTGAGGAGCCGTGTGAGGAGAAATTCTCAAGCACGGTTTTGTAGGAGAGTTCGGGGAAGCGATTCCCCGTTCGACTCCAGCGGGATTGGGGTTCAATCGAGTCTCTTTACCCTTTGGATGGGACATCTGGTTCTACCGTTCAAGACGGTTAAGGAACGGATGAAATTACGGCGGGTCATGCGTCGAGCCAGACGGGGGAGACGGATTAACCGGAAGCTGCCTTACTCTAAACGCTGTCATCGTCAAGCTCGGTTTGATAATCGCAGGCAAGGCAAACTCCCACCGTCAATTCGAGCCAATAAGCAGCTAGAGTTACGGGTAGTCAAAGAACTGTTTAAGCTGTTCCCGATTAGTGCCATTCATTATGAGTTGGTCATGGCTGACGTAGATAAAACCAGTGGTCGTAAATCGGCTCGGTCTGGTATTGGATTCTCTCCAGTTATGGTAGGACAACGACAGATGCTCAACTGGCTATCTAAGTTAGCTCCTGTTGTTACCCACAAGGGGTGGCAACGGGATGGTAACGGAACCAGTCAGCTTAGACAATGGCTAGGATTAGCTAAGGACAAAAAGAACAAAGCTAATCAAACTCCAGCAACTCACGCTGTTGACGGTGTAACCTTAGCCGCGTTTGAGTTTACCCGATGGCAGGAATGGCACTCTGATAATGCCAAACATGGCGACTGGAGTGGTTATGTTCAAATCACACCTGCACCATTTGCGGTAATCCGTAGACCGCCAATTAGCCGTAGACAGTTACATTTATGTGTCCCTTCTAAAGGAGGTAAGCGGCGCAAGTATGGCGGCACAGTTACCCGCCTTATGTTTAGCAAAGGTGACAAAGTTATAGCCGAAAAAGCTGGGAAGACTTACGTCGGTTGGTGTTCTGGAGACACCGAGAGACAAGTTTCGGTCAGTGACGCCAACTGGAAACGGTTGGGACAGTTCACTGCATCCAAAGTCCAATTGTTGCAGCGAAGCACGGGGTTAATCGTCGTGCCTTCAACTGGATTGTCAAATCTCCCCTTATTGAAAGGGTCGATTTGACCTCTATCCCTCTCCACCCTGCTTCGCTGAGGGTGGAGTCTCACGCGAAATACGATGAGTTTTTTCACGAGACATTTACAATTCTGTTGGCGCACGCTGGTGCTTTCCACCCAACAAAATCCACCGGAGTCAATCGAACATTTAATGGTATTGTTAACTCTGGCTTTGGGCTTAAATTGGGTCTTTCAACCGGACTGGCAATACCTTGTCCTCAGTTCTAGCTTCGCGATTGGTGCAGCCGCATCCATGTGGGTTAGGGAAGCATTTGTCCCGTCACCGCGTCCGCGTTTGGTTATGGTTGTCGCGATTACGGTTTTGCTCCTCTATAGCGTCTATGCCTTTGCCAATGTTGCTTATGACGTGGCGATTAGTTAGGGCGGCGGTTGGTGTAAAATTAAGCGATTGCCGTTGGGGTCATAGGCGTAGATTTCCCGCCCGTGGGACGCGACGATGATTTCGCCCGGTGGCGGATATCCCATGTTGCTCAACAGTGCGATCGCGGCGTCTAAGTCATCAACGTCTAAACACAAACTCAACCCACTCTGCTCAGACTGCTCAAATTCCTGTCGATGATTATCTCTGGGCTTAAATAATCCGAGTCGCAATCCAGGTAGCTGAAACTCAGCATAGGTATTGGAACTATGGCAATGGGGAGATTCAGCGAGTAATTGACTATAAAATTCAACCAGTGGCTCGATATTCGTAGCCGCAATGGTAACCCAAGCCGTATGCAAGTGAAATTTCATCCCTCTCCCTAAGTCCCTGACTATCAATTCTGTCGGGCGGAGTTAAGAATTGTAAAAACCCTCAATCCCTTGTCCCGTTCCCTGTTCCAGGTTAAGAGTTACCCATTCGAGAGAAATTAATCCCCATCATTCCCGAAACCCCTACAATAAGATGAGTAATTCCTTTGAAGATACCAAGCCTGAGTATGCCCAAAACCGTTGCCGAAGTCATGAGCCGTGACCCGATCGCGGTTACCCCCCAAACGCCCATCAGAGAGGCGATGAAAATTCTTGCCGAACGACGGATCAGTGGTTTGCTGGTGGTTAATGATGTCGGCAAATTGGTGGGCATTATTTCAGAAACAGATTTATTGTGGCAACAGACAGGAGTCGAACCCCCAGTTTACATCGTATTTCTAGACAGTGTGATTTATCTAGAAAACCCAGCCCGGTATGAAGAAGAACTACACAAGGCTCTAGGGCAAACCGTTGGCGAAGTTATGACCCACGCACCCGTAGTTGTCAAGCCAGATCAACCCTTACGCAAAGCCGCGAAACTGATGCAGGACAAATCCCTGCGCCGTCTAGCGGTGACTGACAACCAAGGAAAAGTGATTGGTGTCCTCACGGCAGGAGATATTGTACGGGCAATGATTGCTGAACTGGACGAGTCATAATCAACCCACCGTCAATTTTAATTTTGTCCGATTACTTATTACTTAATACGTTACAAATGACTGTTTCTCGTGAGTCTGTTCAACAGTTGCTGAGTTCCGAGGACTTTGGCAACCGCCTGAGTGGGGTAAATCTACTACGCCAGCTAGAACCATCGATAGCTTATGAATTAATCCAGCCGATTGTGACTGACGCCAATGCTCGAGTTCGGTACGCCGCCGTTAGCCAGCTTGATACCCTTGGGGATCAGGATTTATCACGCACCTTAACCCTGTTGCGCGATCGCCTTTTGAACGACTCAGAACCCGATGTCCAAGCCGCCGCCGCTGACGCTTTGGGTGCCCTGAAGATGACGGAGGCGTTTGAGGAGATGAAACAGTTATACCACCAATCATCGGAATGGTTATTACAGTTTAGTATTGTTGCGGCATTAGGCGAACTCGCTGATCCGCGTGCGTTTCCCCTTTTAGAAGAAGCACTTTCCTCCGAAACCAGCTTGATTCAAACCGCCGCGATTAGTTCATTAGGAGAACTGGGTGATCCCCGCGCGGTGTCACTATTAGTTCCCTTTGCCACCGACTCTGACTGGCAAGTGCGTTACCGAGTCGCCCAGGCGCTCAAGCCCTTCGATACTTCAGAGGCTCGAGCCGCCTTAGAAGCGTTAGCCAATGACTCGGTTGAGCAAGTGGCTCAGGAAGCCAAACGAAATTTATGATAGGTGGACACAATTAAAGTTAAAGGTGGAGATCGTCATACTCGCTCCCTTGAGAAGCAAGCTACGTCATTCGTCATACTTCGGGGTTCATCAATCAACAACTTTCACGAGTCCACGATGCACCCCATAGATCAGCCGCATTAAGATAGCTTCATCATTACTTGTGAAAGAATTATCCCAAGGCGCTGTCATCAATTCACGCCAGTCAGACAAACTGATCTGACCCTTACACATGATGTCAGCAAATAGTGGTGCCAAACAGCATCGGCTCAAGGTTTGTTCGTCTAGAGGAGCTTGTTCAGTTGCATTCATGGCTGTTGGGTTGACTTTCAATGATCACATCAATTGTAATCACTCATGATGAGTCGTCCGGCGATCGCGTCACCAACACCCCCAATTGAGCGGGCTGGAAAACTCGCAAAACCCTGAAAAATAAAGGTTTCCAGAACAATTAAAGGTTTATAAAATACCCAAAATAAGCCTTGATACGATAAAATTCAACAACCCCAACCTACTTCGTTGAGGTTGGGGATTGCCGGACAAACGGCAATTTAAACCGTTGAATACCGCATTGAGTCTCGGTTTGGCACAGACACCCGGATACTTCCCTAGTCCGGATCAAATCTAAAGCCTTTTGTCGGGCTGTTGTTAGACAAGACATCTTAACCGAGATGGCGGGAAGGGACTACATTTCGACTTCGCTCAATGTAAACACTTTCACTCGTGAGGATTATCTCCATGCTACGAGTACCAGTTCTATCAAAATCAGGCAAGCCCTTAATGCCAACAAAACCCAGCCGCGCTAGGCGTTGGCTAAAGGAGGGTAAAGCCAAAATCTTATACAACGATTTAGAAGGCTTCGCCATCGAGTTAACGTTCGAGACAGAAGAAAATACCCAACCTATAGCTCTAGGAATAGATCCTGGCAAAAGCTATTCAGGGATTGGAGTTCAATCGAGTTTCGCTACCCTCTGGATGGCTCATTTAGTCTTACCATTTAAGACAATTAAGGAGCGGATGGAGTTACGGCGAATTATGCGTCGTGCAAGGCGAGGTAGACGAATTAATCGGAAGCTGACTTATCCTGAACGTTGTCATCGTCAGAGAAGATTCAATAACCGTAAACAGGGTAAACTACCTCCCTCTATTCGAGCCAACAGGCAGTTGGAGTTACGAGTAGTCAAAGAACTGTGCAAACTATTTCCGATTAGTGCTATTCACTACGAGCTAGTCATGGCTGACGTAGATAGGACTAGCGGAAGAAAATTAGCACGATCCGGCGTTGGCTTCTCCCCGGTCATGGTGGGACAAGGACAAATGCTGACTTGGTTATCTGAATTAGCTCCAGTTACAACCCACAAGGGATGGCAGCGAGACGGCAATGGAACCAGTCAACTCAGAAAGTGGCTGGGACTACCCAAGGATAAGAAGAATAAAGCTTGCTCTACACCTGCGACCCATGCTGTTGACGGTGTAATTCTAGCAGCTTTCGAGTTCATTCAATGGCGCGAATGGCATTCTGATCATACTAAGCACGGTGACTGGAGAGGTGATGTTCAGATTACACCCGCGCCATTTACGATAATCCGCAGACCTCCAATCAGTCGTAGGCAGTTGCATTTATGTGTCCCGTCTAAAGGTGGAAAGCGGCGTAAGTACGGTGGCACTGTTACTCGTCACGGGTTCAGCAAGGGTGATAAGGTTATCGCTGAAAAAGCCGGGAAGTCCTATGTTGGTTGGTGTTCTGGTGATACTGATCAAGCGATTTCGGTTAGTGATGCTAACTGGAAGCGACTTGGGCAGTTTACGGCTAAAAAAGTCCGATTGTTGCAGCGAAGCACAGGATTAATTGTCGCGCCTTCAGTTGGATTGTCAAACCTAACCGCATCGAGCGGCGCGGTTTGACTCCTCTATCCCTCTCCACCCTGCTTCGCTGAGGGTGGAGTCTCACGAGGTTTTTGATGAATGCCGTTTTTGAAATTATGAAAACTGTTCCCTCTTCCCTGTGAACAATTTCCTAACCTCACCCTAAGAGTTATCACCATAAGAGTTATTCAGCAACTCTTAATTCTGTGTTAATGGAGCTAAGCGGACTCGAACCGCTGACCCCCTCAATGCCATTGAGGTGCTCTACCAGCTGAGCTATAGCCCCGTGCAGCATCTTCCATCATGCCTTGATTCTGTCCTTTCGTCAAGTCTGATTAAATTATTGCCTCGTCAGAGATCATTGAATTATGAAACCCTAAGCCTGACTAAAACGAACCCGAAACCGCCGCAATCCGACTCAAGTAGCCCAAATAGCTGTCCATCAAGAAATACACGACTAACATGGCAGCCGCCGACATCGCCACTAAAGTGCCAGCCAGCATAAAGGAAAACTCTCGTGTGTCAAATGCCTGTTGCATTAAGTGCAGTGACCAAGCAACTAGAGCAATATCGAATATTAAAATAGCAATCAACATAATTTAAGAAATGTAACATCTAGTCTATTCTAGCAGTGGTCTATGTAGCTGCAAACGATCCAATTGTGTGATATTAGTCACAAAAGTTTACGGCAGATCGGCAAGGATTTGAGAACCCTGATCACATCCGGACGGGAACCTGATGATCTTGCAAATAGTGCTTAATTTCCGATACGCTAAGTTGCCCGTAATGCAGTAGAGAGGCTAAGAGGGCGGCTTCGGCTTTCCCCTGACTCAGGGCTTGATAAATGTGATCACAGGTTCCCGCACCCCCTGAGGCAATCACCGGAATTTCCACCTGGTCGGCAATAGTGCGGGTTAGCTCTAAGTCATACCCAGCTTGAGTTCCATCCGCATCCATACTGGTCACCAGTAACTCTCCCGCACCGCGTCGTTCCACCTCTTTTGCCCAGGCGATCGCATCCAGTCCAGTATTTTCTCGTCCGCCGCGCACGAAAACATCCCAACCCGGATGGCTGGGATCGACACGGCGACGGGCATCTATCGCCACCACAATACATTGATTGCCAAAGCGATCGCTGGCTTGATTGATAAAATCCGGATTGCGGACAGCCGCCGAATTAATACTGACTTTATCCGCACCCGCCCTTAACAATAACTTAACAGTCTCTAAGGATTGGATACCGCCGCCAACGGTTAAGGGAATAAATACCTGTTCTGCGGTACGGTAGACAACATCGATAATAATATCCCGGTCTTCATGAGTGGCAGTGATATCCAAAAACACCAGTTCATCGGCACCAGCTTGATTGTAAGCTTGTGCCAATTCCACGGGATCACCCGCATCTTGCAAATTTACAAAGTTGACGCCCTTGACCACCCGCCCCGCCTTTACGTCCAGGCACGGTAAGATTCGTTTAGCTAGCATGTCAGATGTCTTACGCTGTGTGATGGGAGAATACTGAGTTCCTTAACTAATCTAAACCTTTTGCGCCTGAGTGTCTTGGTCGCCGATGAAATGATAGGCTGAAATCATGGCTATAACCTCCTTTAGACAATCTCAAGAACCCGACCCACAACCCCAATCCCGTCAGAAAAAAAAGGGTCGCCGTAAGAAACGTCAGCAGGATCTGGAAACAGACTTGTTACTGGCGACGGCGACAGCCGATGAAACGGAGAACCAAGAGGAAGGGATTCGTCCTCAACGGTTAGCCGACTATATTGGGCAAAAAGAACTCAAAGATGTTTTAGAAATCGCGATCGCGGCGGCGAAGGCGCGAAATGAGGCTTTAGATCATTTGCTCTTGTATGGCCCGCCAGGATTGGGGAAAACCACGATGTCGCTAATTTTGGCGACGGAGATGGGGACGAATTGTAAAATTACAGCGGCGCCAGCGTTGGAACGTCCTCGGGATATTGTAGGGATTTTAGTCAATCTGAAACCGGGGGATATTTTGTTTATCGATGAGATTCATCGCCTTACACGCATGAGTGAGGAACTGTTGTATCCGGCGATGGAGGATTATCGATTAGATATTACGATTGGCAAAGGGCAATCAGCGCGAACTCGGAGTATTCCCTTACCCCAGTTTACCTTGGTTGGGGCGACAACACGGGTAGGATCACTCACCTCCCCCTTACGCGATCGCTTCGGGTTGATCCAGCGCCTACGATTCTACGAACCCGAGGAATTGAGTCTAATTGTGCAACGCACCGCCCAATTATTACAAACGCCGATGAGCGAAGAAGGGGCGATAGAAATTGCCCGTCGTTCGCGGGGAACTCCCCGCATCGCCAATCGTTTACTGAGGCGAGTGCGGGATTATGCTCAGGTGAAAAAGATGGGTGTGATTAACCCAGACGTCGCCGCCGAAGCCTTGGAAGTCTTCAATGTTGATCCGGCGGGTTTGGATTGGACGGATCGGCTGGTGTTAAATGTGATGATTGAACAATTCCAAGGGGGACCTGTGGGTTTAGAAGCCGTAGCCGCCGCCACCGGAGAAGACGCTCAAACCATTGAGGAAGTGTATGAACCGTATTTGTTACAGATTGGCTACTTACATCGAACCCCTCGCGGGCGGGTTGCTACAGACGCGGCTCGTAAGCATCTAGGGTATTGGCAAGAATGATATCCTCAAATTATTCCATCTACAGGATTAACCATGCATGGCTCGGCGCTTGAACTCCTCGTGCGCTCTAGACGGAAGCGATTCAACTTTTTTGGGCGATCGCTTTCCATTCTCAGACGCCGCTTCAACTTTTGCCCAGTTCTCTTGAATGTAGTTTAGATCATCGGCTGATGCCACATAGCTTTCAACATAGCCACAATTGACACAAACATACGTATCCAGTGAAGCATAACGAGCGCTGGAGTTTCCTAGTCCTAGCGTCATCGTATTCAGTGCGGGAAATTTTCGGTTTTTGTTACTTCTGATCTGATAAGATCCACAGGAGTGGCATTGACCGTTCTTCATTGTCATGACTGCTTCAACCTTACAAGTTTGGCTTTCCTTTTGTCTTCATTAGGGAAACGGCACAATCCGGATGACCGTTAACTTTTATTTTCATTTCGCCAATGAAACGTGGGGGTCGTCTAGTCCACAAAATTCTGGTATAGTTCAACAGGCTGCTGCCAAAATAGAATTTTTCTCAATATCTTCTGACGTTGCCGGATTTACAGGCGCTCAATACTCTAAACTAGCATCAAAATCAACAGGTTAACATAGTCAATTGAATACTGCCCACCTGAAATTTAAATCTGACATCAAATCGGGTTAAACAACCTCAGGAAACATGGCTGGAATGCTCATTATGACGTGATTGCTTTTGTGTGCAATCAACCTGATTCTGATTCGATAGGACATCAATGTAACAACCTGTAGGGGCGACCCGCTTACATCAATTAACCACACCCGCCCACTCAATCGGATCGGGTCGCCCTTTACTCAATGGGGTCTGATATTCCTTTTGATGGTGACTTTACCCCATGAGAATTACCGTGTCAATAACATGGATAATACCATTATCCGCTTCGATGTCAGGGGCAACAACTGTGGCATTTTTGACTTCAAAACCATCAGAACAGTCAATTCGGATAGACGAACCCTCAACAGAGGTTACCGAATCGACCTTGGCTAAATCAGCTTGAGTCAATTTCCCGGAAACGACATGATATGTCAGAATTCGTGTAAGCTGGGGAATATTCTGGAGCAACGTTTGTATGGTTCCTGGTGGCAACTTAGCAAAAGCGGCATCATTGGGTGCAAAAACAGTAAAAGGACCAGGACTTTTGAGAGTGTCCACTAAACCAGCCGCTTGTACAGCAGCTACCAGGGTTTGGAATGAATCCGCACTAACGGCAATATCGACAATATCAGGCATTGATGTTAACTCATCCTCTGCAAAATAATCTCTTCTCGGATTTTGTCATTCTCCCATATACCTGTGTATGAGCGGGTTTTACAACTCTTGTTTTTTCGTCTCACCCCAATGAATTAAAGCCACCCCGATTTTCCCTGATATGCTCCTAGTGGGGTTTTGATTGATTCAAATGCTCGAATCAAATTCCTTAATCTCCTTGATTTGCTAAGTTTCAAGACACCCCATGGAAAGTCAGGTAGGTCACAAGCTAAAATCAGCGACATCAGTACTGAGGAGTCCGAATATGCGACATTTTATTGGCATCAGCGTAACCCTTGCCACAGCGCTACTTACGAGTGTTGCTTTTATGCCCACATCAGCATCGGCTCAAGCCGCTTACGGTAGTTATGTGGGAGTTGGTGGTACGTTCGGTATTGAAGAAGATGATCGCGGTGAAGGGCGGCAATTTGGCGGAGTTTTGGCGGCACGGTACAAACTCTTAGAACTTCCTGTCTCTCTGCGAGCGCAAGCCTTGATTGGTGCAGGTACGGCGGTGGTGCCAACTATTTCTTATGATTTTCCCCTGAACTGGCAAACAGATATTTATCTGGGGGCGGGCGCGGCGTTTGCCAGTGGTGATACGCCCTCGCCGGTGGGAGATAAAACTAGCTTTGCTTTGCAACCGGGGATTGATTATGTTGTTCCTGGGGGCAGTACAGTGCTTTTTGGGAATGCGATTATTGCCTTTGATGCCTATCGTAACGGAGGCGGAACAGCGGTTTCGGTGCAGGGTGGCGTAGGGTTGCAATTTTAATCAGACACAAAAACTGCCGCTAATTTGTTACCCCCGTTATAACCCAGTCCGTTTGTAGTAGCCACTTTAGTGGCTTCAAATGCTTGCTTTTCCAGCACTAAAGTGCTGACTACAAACCGATCGCAATCCGATCCTGACACCCCTGAATCTCCAATTCCAGTCGCGGTTCTGGCTGATTACAGAATAGAACACCCCGATAACCACTCGCAACCAGCGTAAAGGATAACTGTTGACTTTCTCCAGCTTCTACAGTCGCCTCTCCTAGATTCACCTGACATTTCGCCCAATCTACACGTACCTCTCGATTACTGAGAATATCAGTAATTAAAACGTGATGGATTGATTTCATTACCTTAATTGCCAAGTGACGCACCGTAAATCCGATCACCCCATTCTCGAATTCCTCTACTCTTATTTCCGGGGGTAATCCAGTAATTGTGAGTTGCTCAGTGTTCGGGGATCGGGGACGTGTTGAGTGTGTAGGCGCAGGTTGAGAAACTTGCTTTTCACTATCGATAGTAACGTTTGTGCCAAACCCGCCCTGACTGCGTTTTGAGTTAACTCCCTTATCTGTCAAAGGACGTTCTCTCGGCGCTAATGGAGAAATCACCGAGATACCATCGGGATTCATTGCCCACTGCTGCGCTTTTTTAATCAAATTAGACTGCAATTTTGCTGCTTTCCTCAGCTTTCCCTGATTCGTCACATAATCCACTTGTTTTTTCTTCGTCCCTATCCAACGTTCTCGGGCAAATTGACGCTGTTTTAGGTTATTGTCATTTACAAATTGCTCGTAGAATGCTAACGTTTCCACCAATGCTCCAACTTTTTCCAGAGCAATTCCTATCTGTGGCATCAATAGGTAATCTTGCCAGTCGGAATTGGATAAAACTCGCTCTTTTATAAATTGTGCATAGTCCTGGCGTTGGTCTTTGCTCAAGTCTTTTGGATTTAATTCTGACCCTGCCAGTTCATAAACAATGTCGAAGTTCAGCGCAGTTTTTTCCTCGGTTGAACCGATGACATTTGGCAAATCGGTGTCTAGCAATTCGAGGGCATCTTGCCAGTATTTCTGGCGGAAGTAATAACGAAACAGTAGCCGTAGTAGCTTGATTTTGATCCCATCCCGTGTCGCCAGTCGAAAACAGTCTTTGACTTTAGTCAAGTCATCCAACCCCACATAAACCACACAGGCTTGTTGGTATTCCTGCTTCGTTTCTAACGCCTGGGCGACATAGCGCAGCCATTTGCGATCGCGCGGTTTGTCAGCTTGCCGCCATTGGTGGATAATCTGATCAGCTTCGCCTGCTTGTGCCAAATGTGCTAATCCGTCTGGCATACCCACAGTAAAGGCTTTTGCCCGATGATAGTCTGGGGTTTGAGTTGCATTACTTTCGTCCCAATACTGTATCGCTTGATCATAATTTTGGGCGCGATAAAAACAGGTTCCCGCTTGCACCTTTAGTTCTGGATAACCTCCTGAGGCTAAAGTAGCTAGAACGTCGCCAAACTGCTGCCATTGTGATGAGGGTATTGAGGAATCATTGGCAAGGGTTTCAATGCGACGGGCATAGTCCTGAATTCCTTGCTGCCATTGTTTTTGCTGATTAACCTGTTGATTTCCCTGGAGAACCCATGATTCATGACTGATAATAAATTGAGTAAAACTATCCAGCGCGGCTAAATCATCCGTAGGTGTCACCATAAATCGCGCCAGGATGCCCTCAGCCGCTGATTGATGGTGGGGGTGCGAATCATACCAAGCGACTAATTCCGACCAGCACAGCCCTTGCCAGAAGCAATCCCACGCCTGATCCGATTCTCCCAACTCCAGGAAACAATGACCCGCGTCTCGATACTGCCGTTCAAACTTCAGCGCCCACGCCTGACAAGAGTTGGCTTGAGTGATATCCCCTAAATCCCGATAGAATTGTTTGGCTCGGCGTAGTAAACTGGGATTTTCTGCATGTAAACCTTTAAGCTGAAATTCTTGCGCGATCGCACCCGGGTCATCTTCACGCATTGTCTCTACCATATTTGGCATACCCGGTGCTAGGGTTTTCACATTATCTTGCCAACGGTTTTTGTATTTAGCGTAGCCTAGCATTGCCTGTAACAAGGCTTCATCACTGGCATAGTTCCACAGTTGACGGTTTCCTGTGTCTGAATCGACGATAAATAAATAATCCGTTGCCCGACTAGCGGCGACATAGAGTTTATTGAAAAAGTATTCAACCTTAACTTTTTGGTCAACGCCTTGTAAATTCCAGACATTATCGCTACACTCTTCACCAAATTTATACAAAATTACCCGTTTAAATTCCAATCCTTTGGCGGAAATTGCGCTTAAAACATTTTTTAGCGGTTCTGGGGATAGTGTGGAGTGTGGAGTTAATTCCCTCATCTCCTCTGTTCCCTGTGACACACCGAGCGTGTTACCGAGCGGAGTCGAGGTAAGCCGAGGTGTTCCCTGTTCCCTCTGATCCAACTGAGGAAAAATCTGAGATAATACTTGATCAGCTTGGGCATACGCCAATTCCTCCCCTTCCTCACAGGGAACAATGATAATCGTATCTTTGATATAGGTGATTAATTCCTCCGCACTAATACTTTGATTGAGAATAAACAGTTGCGGTTCAGGGAAATCACCTGGATGCCATGCGGTTTGGGGTTGGAGTTCGGGAATGTCAAAGAGAACGTGACGCCAAAGCTGAATTAAATTGGTGAATTGAACAATAGATAGACTAGACCGATAATTATAAGATAGTTCCTGAAAATTAACCGTCAACTTTAATTGATCCGCCGGATCAAGGGCGGTAATCACTTCCGCATCAAAAGCCGCTTGGGTGCTAGACCAATGGAATCCAGTTGGGTTTAAAGTTTGAAACGGATCACCGGCAAAGGCAAAGGGTAAACTCGGAATCGGTTGATATCCCAAATGGTATTGGGAAAACAGCGACAGCCGCATAATAAGCTGTAACTCTAGGCGAGTAAAGTCTTGAGCTTCATCACAGAATATGGCGGTATAGTGAGGATGATAACACTTCAATTCCAAAACTCTAGCAATTAAATCTTGGTCATCCCAGTAACCCAGTTCCGTCGTCAGATGTTTATACCAGTGTTGCCAAATCGTGTCATAGATTCCCTGGAATTTCTCTACATCAATCGTGCGTTCTTTGCGGGGAACTTCCTCTTGATAGTCTTCCGGCGTCATGTAGTCTGATTGACCGTAGCCTTTAATAAAACTGCGGATAATATGCCAACAAATTTCTGGAGAATAGCGGCGGGATTGGGGAAGATGCAGAATCAGTTTGGCTAGGGCGGGTTCGGCACAGGTTCCCTGATACAGTTGTTTGAATCGATGGAAAGAAATATAGTGGTCTGGATTAAACCGTTGTCGTTCCTGGGGGGGGAGTAAGCTTAACAGAAATTTACCAAAAGGTTGAAAATAGCGATCGCAATTGGGAATGTCATCACCGGGACTGCGTTCAGCGACAAAGCGGTGATGGGAACGCAGGAGTCGGTTGACTCCATCTCGGGCAATGTCTAATAACCGTTCATTGTAGGTGAGAAACAGGGGTTTACCCGGAAGCGGTTCGGGACGGCGATGTCCTTGGTGGGTGTAGTATTTACGGTAGCAGTAGTCGGCAAACAGATAAATTAGCATCGTGGACTTGCCACTACCCGCCCGTCCATTAATAAATAGGGGAAGTGAATCGGTTTCGAGGGTAGGACAAGACACCGATTGCAGAATCTCCTCTTCTTCTGGGGAAAGGGCGAGATTTGCTTCTCTCCCCCGTTCAATCGCCAACCAACTTTCGTCATCGGCTAAGAGGTAAGCGGGATAGGAACGACGGGCGAAGGGGGTTAATTCGTGGATGGTTAGGGGTTGGGATAAGCGGTTGGGGGTGTTTGCACCATTGAATAGGGTGGTTCGCACTCCCACGTCCCGAATCTCGGCGCTGGAGGGGGGATGATCAAAGGCGGCTAAGAGAAATAAGACACCGCGAACACTCGCATCCGTGGTTTCAATCTGGCTGTAGAGGACGTAACAATTGTTTTCACTCCAGAGGTTGACATTTTCGGGAAGCTGGGGTTCACGGGAAACGATCAGGGTTTCGGCGAAGCTGTCGGTTGGGATGGCTGCACGATTACCATTGCCATTTCCTGTAGATGTAGACGTATTGGTATTAATCTGGGAAATAATCTGATAGTAAGTTTTCCACGCCTCTTGCCCTTTAACCGTGGTAAACTGTCTCACCCATTCTTCACTTTCATAGATCACCCAATCATCTGGGACAATATCCCGTTCCCATCCCGGCGGTTCAAGCCAAGGGCGCAAGCGTTGCGGGAGTTCAGGTAACGGTGCAACCGCCTGTTGCTGAGATTGGGCTTGGGTTAACCAATCGCGAATCTGTTGCTGATCGAGTTGCGGTTCCAAATGGGTGCGACCATAATCAAGGGGAGATTCCAGAAACTGTTCATAGTCGTGATCACCCCGTTTAAAGATATCAATGAAGCACAACAGTTGCTGATGATCCAGATACAGGATACGACCAATCAGGCGGCGGTTGAGGAGGCGGCGCTTCAGGTAAGGGTAAACCCGCTCAAACCGGGATTGCACTTCATCGAGTCGTTGAGTTTGCAGTTGAGTACACAGATCATCGATGCGATCGCGAATTCCATAGCGTTCTGCTTTCTCATTAAACCCAGAGGTGCGATAGATGTACATTCAAGCGTTCCCGTTCTTCTTCTTAGTCCCTATTCTCTTATTTTCGTCTAATGGAGAAAGTAGGGGAAACGAGTTGAGTAACATTTTATACTAAAATCCCGATGAGGGAGGAGGAAGTCGGATCAATCCTGTTCGGTTAAGAGAAGCTGGGGCAGAATAGGTTAACCTCATCGATGCGGGACAATAGGAGCAGTTATTTGTTGCCACACTCATTCGACTATGCCTGAAATACTAACGGAGATTAATCTACCGCCTCAATTTCCTGACCACACCCAGTTACCAGAATCAGATGGTACATTTGTGAAAAATTTCCAGGAGCATCCCCAAAGCCTAATTCTTACTGATTCCCTTGATTCAACCTTACGGCGACTGCATCCAGACGGGCAATATTGTATTGGACAAGATTGTGGGATTTACTGGCGCGAGACTGACCCACCGGAGAAGGGAGCAGAAGCGCCGGACTGGTTTTATGTGCCAAATGTACCGCCTCGATTAGATGGAGTCATCCGTCGCTCTTATGTATTGTGGCGGGAATATATTACACCGACTATTGTCTTAGAGTTTGCCTCTGGAGATGGAAGTGAGGAACGCGATGATACTCCCTTATCTCGCGCTGAAACTGGAGTCGTCACCAAACCCGGTAAGTTTTGGGTCTATGAACGGGTGATGCGAGTTCCCTATTATGGCATCTATCAAGTCAGCAACGATAGGTTGGAGATGTATCACTTAGTCGGTACAGATTATGAGCCGATGACTCCCAATCAACGGGGACATTATCCGATTAAACCGATGCAGGTCGAGTTAGGGGTATGGCGAGGAGTTGTCTTGAATCAGCCAGAACAATCCTGGCTACGTTGGTGGGATGAGCAAGGGAACTTATTGTTAACCGGACAAGAACAAGCCCAACAGGAGCGACTAGAGAAGCAGAAAGCGCTGCAGCAGTTAGAACAAGAGCGACAGAAACGACAGCAGTTAGCACAGCAGCTTCAATCCCTCACTCCAGAACAACTTCAAGCCTTGGGAATTGACCCAGAAATGCTCGGCTAAGTGTGGCTTGCTGCACAAACGGGAAACTCCCTGCAGCAAACCCCAACTAGGCACCAAACGCATTAAACGGTTTTTTTGTCAAATCCGCCTCGGAGTGAGTCCAGACAATTGGGTGATGCAGCATACTTGTATTATGGGAATTTTTCCGACGCTAGCCCGAATAAAATAACGCCGAATTCAGGCGTTGAAGCGTTTTTTATTTAAAATTGACCGCAATATGACCAAAATACACTATTCAAATAGGATAATACTACAACCTCAAACCCAGGTCAAATCAGGATTTATCGGTGACGTTTTCTGCCCGCCCCAAGTCCCCTTGTCTTTACAATATTAAAACTTAAACCTCGAAACTAAAAGTTTTATTTATATTAGCACCGACAAGAGACAGTTCCTCAACTTGAGATAAATGTCAGCTTTTAGCTTAACGGTTTGAATCCCATTTTATTTTTTCAGGTTGAGGATAACTGACTCCAAAGTATCAGCTTGAGAGAAGTTTCCGGCTTTGAGGTTATTGTAGTGGCGTTGCAGTAAATCAATATCCTGGGGTTTCCAAGAAACTAGGGAGGTAACTAGGGCTATCTTTTCGGCTAAGTCTGTTTGCAGTCGTGGCAAATCCTGAGCGTTGTCCCAGACTTGCAGAAACAGTTCTAATATTTTTTTACCGTCTTCGTAGTTGAGTGATGTCGGAGTTGATTGAGGATAGCCTAACCATTTCAGCAGCAT
Organism: Coleofasciculus sp. B1-GNL1-01; assembly: GCF_040220235.1. NCBI lineage: Bacteria > Bacillati > Cyanobacteriota > Cyanophyceae > Coleofasciculales > Coleofasciculaceae > Coleofasciculus > Coleofasciculus sp. B1-GNL1-01. The sequence continues at coordinate 37,361 of NZ_JAVJTO010000034.1, read as the reverse complement.
TTTTACTTCATCAGCACCCCCACTCAATAAATAAGTGGCAAACCGCCATTGTTCAAAATCTGGTTGATTAGGTTCATAGACATTATTCAAAATAAAAACAATTTCAGTTAACTCCAGTTTTCGGATATTAATTAATGAAAGAGCTACCCAGTTACGAATGTATGAGTCAACGGTTTCATCCTGAAGGAAGTTAAGGATTTCCGGGATGTATGGAGCGCCAGCTTTCCCCAGTTTGCTTAATGCCTCAACCGCCAAGAAGCGACGAACATCATAATCAATAGTTTCATCCTGGAGGAAATTGAAAATTTCTGGGATGTATGGAGCGCTATCTTCCCCCAGTTTGTCTAATATCTCACCCAGTAAGAAGCCACTAAGTCTTGGATCAACGGTGTCACCCTGGAGGAAGTTGAAAATTTCTGGGATGTATGGAGTGCTAGCTTCTCCCAGTTTGATCAATGCAACAACTGCCGAGCCACGATAATCTGAAGAAACGGTGTCATCCTGGAGTAAGTTGAGAATTTCCGGGATGTATGGAGCGCTAACTACCCCCAGATTTCCTAATGCCTGAGCCGCCGATTTACGAATGTGTGAATCAACAGTTTTATCCTGGATAATGTTAAGAATTTCCGGGATATATACAGCGCCAGCTTTTCCTAGTTTACCTAATGCCTTAACTGCCGAAGAACGAATCCACAAGTTAACGGTCTCATCCTGGACTATTTGGGCAATATCAGGGGCGTAAGCAGCGCCGGATTTTCCCAGTTCACCTAATGCATAAGCCGACGATTCGCGCAGTTGTGCGTCAATGGTTTTGTCTTGGATAATGTTGACAAATTCAGGGGCGTAAGCAGCGCCAGCTTCTCCCAGTTTGCCTAATACCTCAGCCGCCCAGCCACGAACTTTTGCATCAGCGGTTTCATCCTTAAAGATGTTGAGAATATCAGGAGCGTAGGCAGCGCCGACTTTCCCCATATCCCTTAATGCATCAGCCGCCGATTCACGAACTCGTAAATCAACGGTTTCATCCTTGAAGATGTTGAGAATCTCTGGGATGTATACAGCCCCAGTCTCGCCCAGTTTACCTAATTTCTCAACCGCCCCGCTACGAACTCGTGAATCAACTGTTTCATCCTTGATGACGTTGAAAATCTTAGGGATGTATGCCAGCCCAGCTTCTCCCATATTTCTTAATGCATAAGCCAAGGCATAAGCCAAGGCATAAGTCGTTGAGCTATGATATAGTGAATCAACGGTTTCATCCTGGAGGAAGTTAAGAATTTCCGGGATGTATACAACCCCAGCTTCTCCCAGTCTGACTAATGCATTAGCCGCCCGACTACGAACTCCTGAATCAGCAGTTTTATCTTTGAGGATGTTGGCAATCTCAGGAGCATATATAGTCCCAGCTTCCCCCAGATTGCCTAATACATCAGCCGCCCAGCCACGAACCCACCCGTCAACGGTTTCATCCTGAACGATGTTGGCAATCTCAGGAGCGTATATAGCGCCCGCTTCTCCGAGTCTAACTAATGCATCAGCCGCCGAGCCACGAACCCACCCGTCAATGGTTTCATCCTGGAGAAAGTTGAGCATATCAGGGATATAGTTGACTCCCGCTTCCCCCAGATTGACTAATGCATCAGCCGCCGAACGACGAACCCATAAGTCAACGGTTTCATCCTGGAGAAAGTTGAGCATATCAGGGATATAGTTGACACCCGCTTTCCCCAGATTGACTAATGCATAAACCATCAGGTGACGAATGTGTGAATCAACGGTTTTATTCTGAAGGATGTTGGCAGCTTTCTCAGCAATATCCTCATCCTCTGGTTTTTCAATGACAGCTTGTAACTCCTGTGGCTCATATCGAACTAATTGCCAGAATGCATAGTCTTTAACTTTGTCATGCCCATCGTTGAGGGCAGCGATTATCCCATCAATATGCCAGGGTTGCGGCTTAGGCTTGGACGGTTCTTGAGCGCTAACCCAAGGAAGGGCAAGCCAGAGCGTTAGGAATAAGGTAAATAGAAATAGGAAAAAGGGATAAACGGTTTTGGTTTGATTAAAAGTCTTTAACATCCTGGGAATTTTGCCGCCAGAGATTATACTAATCTCTCCAGTGTAGGCAAAAGCGATCGCAGACGGCACGGCTACCTCTTGCTGATTTCATCGCATCGCCCTCAACGGTTCAAACGGCAGTATGCTTGAGTCATGCCAACCTGCGATCGCGTCTCCAGAAAACACCCGTTGGCGTTATCGAATCTCATGGTAAAATTCCCCAAACAAACTTAATTCGTATTGGAAATCTAGTTGCTGATGACTTGCGATCGCGAGGATTCCAAGTCCTAGACGTACCCGATGAATTGGAGTTAACCGAAGCGATTGCTTAGATTAACCGCCGCGCCCGCCCTGATGATGTGGCGCTGTATGGGGAAAAGGTTCTGGCAATTCTCCGACGACTCTATCAATTGGCTGGTTTATGTAAACTGTTCTAGTCAACGTTTTCGGCAGCACGTATGGCTACCGCGATCGCCCGCTGCACCGCTACCTCTTTCTCCCCAACAATTACCCCTTCTCCCGCCGTTCGCTGGGCAATAACTCCACAGACACAAGCGGCGGCAAATCCATACACCCCTGCCATTTTAAATAATGTGCCACATTCCATCTCATAATTAAGAATATTCAAGCGACGGTATTCTTTAGTGATACCTTGAAGCCGACGGATTAAATAAGGATTCGCCGAATCGGTGCGTTCTTGCCCTTCATAAAACGTATCCACCGACGCCGTAATCCCTAGATAATGCTCAATCTCTAACTCCCGCGCCGCCTCCACTAATCCCACCGTCAGAAACGGATCAGCCGCCGATGGATATTCAATTGGGGCAATATCATTAGCTGCACCTTGACGACATAATGCCGCACGAGTAATCACAATACTACCCACTGGGACATACTCTTGAATCGAGCCACAAGTCCCCACGCGAATAATTGTCTCAATCCCCAATTGCACCAACTCATTCACCACGATACTCAGAGACGGTGCGCCCATACCACTCGTTGCCGATAAAATCGGGCAATTATTGGACAATTTGCCCAAATAACTCTTTAATCCCCGATTGTCCGAGAGCAGACGCCCATCCTGCAAATAGTCTTGAGCAATCTGAGAAGCGCGTTGCGGATCACCGGATAACAGCGCCAGGGTAGGCGGCGGTGAACCGAGGTCATCTTGCCCAAAGCCAAGGTGATACATAGAGGAACGGGTCATGCATGAGTTGAATAGGTTTGCTGCTTCCATTAAATCAGCCACAAGACCTGCTGCGTTGCGCCAAAAATAGAACGCTTCACTTCACTTGAATTTTCTTCAGATAAAAAATAATTGCACTTTATCAAGTTTTGATGAAGAACCTGTTCTCATGATTTTCAGTACTCAATGAAATCCAGGCTTTTTTCTAACGAGCGTTGTGTTAAGTCTTCATAAAGCCTTTATCAATTACATAAACTTTTCATAAATTCATAATTTTATTTTTTCGCTTTTGTCTTTATGAAAAAATCATAAAATTAAAGCAGTTAAAACGGCTGTAATGACCTCCCAGTAGTAAATACAGCGCCAAAAGTACTCAACAAGCTTAGCTATAAATTTAAAAGATTTAGCAAAGTTGTGTAGTTTAAGTAGACGGTATAACTACGTATATGACACGATTAAATTAATCGATAAATACAAATATTGACGTATATAAAGCCAGAAAAGTTCATCTGATGTAAGCCATCTATTTTGTATCCAGTTCAGCTTTCCCAAGCTGGCTCCCTTCCAACAAGAGTCCTTGTAAACCTTTAGTTTCCAGCAACCATGTTCACTGCAACTGTCCTGAAAACTTTATCGATGGCTACTGCTAGCGCCACTTTAATGACATTGGGAGTCGTTAGTCTTACTTCTTCTAGTGTCCAAGCCACACCTCTGCGGTTGGATTATACGGTTGAAGCTGAAGATGAAGGATGGTTCAAGTATGACTTTGAGCTTTCCGTTGATAACAATGATGGCAGCTATGAACCTGAGCAATCATGGCGTTGGATTGTATTTGGAGATGCTCCTTCTGGTTCATCCAGTCCATTGACCGATTGGATAGGGGATCTAGCCAACTCTTCACCCTGGATTTCTAGCTTCAAAAACACAACGGGAAGTCATAATGGCGTAACTCTATATGGTAGAGATGAGAATTATCCTAACGGTAGCGTCTTAGCATACTGGACACCGACTGGAGTTGATGATTCACTTTTCTGGTCAGGAAAATCAACAGCGAATCTGCAACAGGGAGAATTACTCTTCAGCACTCTTCTAGCCACCAAGCCGGAAACTGGAGCGAATTTTGAGGTTGCTCGCCGCTTGGAATCTGAAACTCTAGCGTTGGAATCAGAAACTCTAGCGAATGATCAGATCCCCCATCAGTTTGAATCCTCAGATCCTCAACCTGTTCCTGAACCTACTTCAGTGTTAGGTCTCCTGGTAATGGCTGTTTTGGGTAGAACTTCTCTGCGGAAGCGTCAAACTTGATAAGTAGTGGTCACGGCAATAGGCAATAAAATAGGGAATGGGTGCATCCCTTACATTGTCCAAGTCGTTCTGAGAAGGGACAAGAGAGACAAAGGAAATAGTTCTGTTAAACGTGTTGACTAAAATAGGTGAGGATAGCTAAAGCGACAAACAGACTCAGCAGTAACCAGCGACGCCGCTTCAAGATTTGATCCAGATATCTGTTCATCGTAACTCCTGTGCTTCTGGTCTAAAAAGTTAGAGTAACACTATTTATGCAGCATTTTACTGGCTCAATTCATGCTTTAAAATCTCAATGGGATAGAGCGATGAAACCGTTTCAAGTTCATCCTCACCTTAGCCAGAACGTATTTATTGAATTAGTTGCTGCTTATTCTAATCCAAAACGATTCTATCACAATCTCAACCATGTCAAACAAGTTTTAACAACAATTGAAGAGATCCGTGAACATAGGCTCGCACCCCAACTTACTACCCTGGATTTCTCGATCATTCGTGTCGCGGCTTGGTTTCACGATATCTTGTATGACCCAAAGTCAGACGACAATGAAGAAAAAAGCGCTAATTACGCAGAATTGGCATTAAACCAATTGAAACTGCCAATTGCACCAATAAGGCGAATCAAAACTCTAATTTTGCAGACTAAAACTCATCAAGCTTCAGCGAATGAACTGGACTGCCAAATTCTCTTAGATGCTGATTTAGCCATTCTGGGTGCAGCCGAGTTAGACTATTATAGTTATGCTTACGCTATTCGACAAGAATATTCCTGGATTCCCGATCAAATTTATCGTCCTAAACGAAAACAGATTTTACAGAACTTTTGCCAACGGGAACGACTCTATTTAACGAATCCGATGTTCAATCAATTCGAGGAACGCGCTAGGCAGAATTTACAGGTAGAAATTTCATTATTATCATCTTAGCTACCCAAATAGCAGATGCCAACCCACAATTGCGATCGCTAAATCGGCAAAAATGTGGCTGATGTAACTTGACCATAAGGTACGATAGGTGAGATAACACCATGACCATACTGCCCCAGCGATGAATACGCCCAAGGAACCTAATAGGACAACGCCCCAATCAGCAGTGTAAGCGGCTAAGGCAATAATGTGATGGAGAGTGAATAGCATCGCCGCCAAGAATACGGCTTTTGTCCCAGATACCAATACCTCACATTTTTTATACACAAACCAACGCCAGATATACTCTTCGATTAGCGCATTAATAAAGGTAAAATACAACGCGCCACTCAGATAAATCTTTGGGCTAGTAATACCTGCTTGCTTTGCCTTAGTCCGGACATCCATCACATCAATCCACTGTTGACCTAACAGCCAATAGGCACTGAGAATAATCCCAAGCATCAACAGTCCTAATACTGTACCTGCTAACAATTCATGTTTTTTCGGTAGGCATAGTCTAAATTTGCCATGATCCACCAAAATAAACCAAACTAGGGGGAGTGCCAATAACCAGACTTTGCACAGGGAAAATATCATCTGTCCTAGAGAACCTGGTGCAATATATAATGCCATGGTTGTCCCTAGGCTGGCAGCAGATACAAGCAGTAGCAACGCCAAAAGTGCTTTTTTACGGGGATGAGTAGTTAGCATTTAACCATTTGTGGCGCTAAGTTTATGTTGTATTCAACGCTAAACGTTTGAATGGAATTCACCGCATAAGAACTGTGCCACTTTTATTAATTGTCAAGAGTTACTGCATCAATTCCTCATCTGAGATAGACTGTATAAATCATTGTGGGATAAGTAGTTAAGGGATAACAGTGTCCTATACATCGCGCCGCGAACCCTCACTCTGATGGCTGAAAAACGAGACAATTTGGTAACTGTCACAACCGTATGCTGATCCTGATGCTAGTTATGATGATGTGAATAACTGCTATAACTCAAAAGCTTCTGGTGGTTATTCGGACTAGATATTAACCGTTATGACACAAAAAACACGCGGCGCGATCGCGGCTGGACATGAGAAAACGGCTGAGGCGGGTAGGGAAATGTTTCGCCTGGGTGGTAATGCGTTTGATGCGGCGGTTGCGGCGATTCTCGCCTCCTTTGTCACGGAACCGGGACTCACCTCAGCAGCGGGAGGCGGTTTCCTCTTAGCCCATACCCAAACGAATCAAAATATTCTCTTTGATTTTTTTAGCCAAACTCCACGTCAAAAACGTCCTGAGAATGAAATTAATTTTTATCCCGTTGATGTTAATTTTGGTGGTGCTATCCAAGAGTTTCATATCGGACTGGGTTCTATGGCGGTTCCCGGAAATATGGCTGGCGTGTTTCACGTTCACCAACGATTAGGTAGTTTACCCTTCCACGTTATAGCCGAACCAGCAATTCACTATGCCAAACATGGGGTTAAATTAAATCGGTTTCAATACTATTGTTTAACCTCGGTTCTGACGCCAATTGTTATGGCGCATCAAAACGGACAAAATGTTTTTATTCTCACCGGGAAACCTATCGAACCCGATGTAACGATAACTATGTCCGTTTTTGCCGATACGTTAGCGTATTTAGCGAAAAAGGGAGTTCGGGAATTTTATCAAGGAGATATTGCTCATCAATTAGTCAGCGATTGCCAGGAATTCGGGGGATATTTAACCTTAGAAGATTTAAAGCATTATCGGGTCATCGAACGGCAACCTTTAACGGTTAATTATCGAGGCAATACATTATTCACCAACCCGCCTCCCAGTTCCGGTGGAACATTGATAGCTTGGGCATTAAAATTATTATCTACCGTTGAGTTAGCGAATCTGGGCTTTGGCAGTGCGCGTCATTTAGAAATTTTGGCACAGGTTATGCAGTTGACAAATACAGCCAGACAGAAGGGATTGAATGATTATTTGTATCAAGAGAATATTGTTGAGCAATTTTTAGCTGATGATTCTATTGCCCAGTATCAACAAGACTTAGCAGAAACGGTAAATAAATGGGGCAGTACCACCCATATTAGTGTTATCGATGAGGCGGGAAATGCTGCCAGTGTTACCACGTCTAACGGGGAAGGGTCGGGTTATGTGATTCCGGGTACAGGGATTATGGTGAATAATATGTTAGGAGAGGAAGACTTAAATCCCCAAGGCTTTCATCAGTGGCAGGAAGATGTGCGGATTTCGTCGATGATGTCTCCCTCGATTGTTTTGCAAAATAATCAGGCGGAAGTTGTTTTAGGGTCAGGGGGTTCTAATCGGATTAGGACAGCTATTTTACAAGTTATTTCTAATATTTTAGATTTTAAGATGACGGTTGAGCAAGCGGTGAATAGTCCGAGAACCCATGGAGAAAATGGTCGGTTTCATGTCGAACCCGGTTTAACTGAAGCGGAAATACTTAATCCATTATTGACAAACCAACAGGTTGTGCGTTGGCGCGAAAAGAATTTGTTTTTTGGCGGAGTTCATACGGTGATGAAAACGTCTGATAGTTTACTTGTCGGTGCTGGCGACAATCGTCGAGATGGTGCGGTGGCTAAGTTGTAGCGGTATGTCATTCCTAATGGCGTGGCACAGCTAAAATGGTGGAATAGATTTGACCATTGAATCGGGCGCACGTCTGTGCGCCCCTACATTTCCGGGCGTAATTCTAATTCAATTTCCCCAATGACTTTACCCGGATTTCTCACCACAATTGTCCAAAGACTTATACAACCTGGATTTACGGTACAATAAGGCTTTCAACACTCTGTCGAAATTTAGGTTCGGTCAAAAATGCTCGAAACATCCTCACTTGTAAAGGTTTCAAGGACTAAGATGGCAAAACTTGTGAGAAATGCGGGAATAAAGCGTGATAAGTTATCCTGTGACAAAGAGCAAATGACTCATGACAACTTACTTATAAAACTTGCCGATATCGCCGCGAACGATTATTTCTACCATATAAACGATGCCATTGTTGAGAACTGCGAATCGCTAACCACAACAGAATCAGCGCAATTAATCCACCTTGTTGAGGCGCATCAAAGGCAAAGATAACCAACGCCACACATAAAACATCTTGACAAAAAACCACCCATAAGGGTAAACCGCGTAAGCGAAAAAACCAGCCAACTTGTACCAATTGCAGGACAAAAGCCAATAATCCACTAACTATCCCAGCAATCCAAATAATTTCTACAGGGGCGTTGGCAAACTGGGCGACAGCAATACCCATAATTGCGCCAACCCCAGGACTAAACAAGAGTTGGATAATTTGCAAGACTCGCTGTCCCAGCAACTTCTTTGAGGCAAATAATTCAAATAACGAGAAGGTGGTCAAAATACCGACTAAAACCGACGGCTGAATGCGAGACAGCAGGGGAATTTCATTCCAGAGGTTATCGCTTTGCAACAAGCCAATCACCAACAACGGCAAAGCAATCCTCATTCCTACGGCTGCTGCTACTGACAGTACGGCTAGGAGTTCAATCATTGTTATCTGATGCCTGAAAGAGAAATCAATTGGTTATACCCCTGTCCTCAGTTTAACGTTTGTAGACAATCCCACATTCTTTTATGCCCTTTCTCCGATAGGATGAAAACTGACCTAAAAACGTAAGCCACCTATGCCAACGGCAGCCTTTTTGCAAGGAATTCTGGGCGCGTCTAGTTTAGCCTTGGGCGCATCAGTGGGAGTCTTTTGGCAACCGAGTCGCCACTTATCCGCGACGATTATGGCATTTGGCAGTGGTACACTACTGTCTGCGATCGCGTTTGAAATCACGATTCCGGTCTATCGTCACAGTGGCTTTGTCCCCCTGTTAATTGGGTTTATGGCAGGAGGGATATTATTTACCGGACTGACATCCTATATCGACCAACATGGCGGATTCTTGCGTAAACCAGCATCCAGTCGCCGCTACCTGGTTGAACATGGTGCTGATCAGGTGACGGATATCCTTAATCGCATCGCCCATATTGAGGTGATCCAAAACCTACCTCCCAAGGAACGGCAGAGAGTTGCCCTGTTTCTCAATCCAATTCACGCCAACCCTGGAGACGTACTCTGTGAAGACGGAACCCCTGGTGACTATTTCTATATGATTGTTGACGGTGAAGCCGAAGTACGAAAGGGTCGAAAACTCCTTGGTACGATGGGACCTGGAGAAGTGTTTGGTGAGATGGCACTCCTGACTGGAGAACCGCGATCTGCCACCGTGGTGGCTCGCACCCAAATGGAATTGTATCAGTTACACCAGGAACATTTCAACACCATGCTAACCTGGTCGCCCCATCTGGCTTGGTCACTGAGTCGCGCCTTAGCCCGACGACTGCAAGTCGCGACGGAATCACGCATGGTTGTGGAACATCGTTTAGATCGGTGGCGACAGCAAGTTATGAATCAAGTTGACCTGGATCTGTTACTCCGGGACGATCAAGTTACCTTAGAAAATTTGGTGAAACAGTCTACACCGTTTGCTATTCTGGTGGGTACATTAATTGATAATATCCCAGAAGCGGCGGTGATTGGCATGAATTCCGGCAATAGCGATTTGGGCTGGTCTTTTTTATTGGCGGTATTTATTTCTAATTTTCCAGAAGCTTTATCCAGCGCCACGGGAATGAAACAAGCGGGAACGAAAACGAGTCAGATTTTAGGATTATGGATAGGTGTTGTGATTCTCAGTGGTTTATGTGCCATTGCGGGTTATTTTTTACAAAATAATACATCTGAGGTCGTTGTCGCGATCGCACAGGCTATTTCTGGTGGCGCAATCTTAGCCATGGTTGCGAGTACAATGATGCCGGAAGCTTATGAACTGGGAGGCAGTTCCGTGGTTTTCTCCACAATTTTAGGATTCCTGATTGGGTTTTTGATCTCATCAGGTCATTTACTATAGGTAGGGACAGTTAAAGTTAACGGTGGTGATCGTCATTCGTCCTTTGTAAGGGTTTGAGGGTTGTTTACATAACTTCATAAGGTTGAGTTTATTTCCACCAACCTACTTAGAATACTGTTGATCAATTGAGCGATCGCACGATTACCCTTGCTTATCCAGACATGCCAATATCTCGGCGGTTTGTGAGGGTGTCACCAAGGTATTCGCGCAAAGAATACCCGAACCCGCCACAGCCGGAACCCCAATTCCTGGCATTGTACTATCCCCCACCCGATACAATCCTGGAATCGGTGTGTGACAACTGGGAAACATAGCTTTACCCGCCGCGATCGCGGGACCATAAGTGCCTTGATAGCGACGTAAATAATAGGAATGGGTTAACGGTGTTCCAATCAGTTCTAAGGTAATCCGTTCTCGAATATCTGGAATCACCCGTTCTAGCGCCCGGAATAAAGATTGCGATCGCGCTTTTTTCTTCTCCTTATAGTTATCATCACGCTGCCAACCATTGTAGGGTTCTAAGGTATAGGCATGAATTACATGATGATCCGTTGGGGCGAGATTAGCATCCCACACTGAAGGAATGGAAATCATGCAAGTATTACCGGGTTCGGTAATATCCCGATTAGCATCGTGAACCACAACATGATGTCCTGTCAACCCTTCTAATCCCTCCGCCCGAATCCCTAAATGTAGGTGCATAAAACTCTCGACGGCTGGGGTTTCTAGGGACTGTTTCCGGTACGCTGTCGGTAAATCTTCTGGGCGCAATAATTGGCTGTAGGTATCCCAAATTGTGGCATTAGAAATCACCACTGGCGCGTTTACCACCTCTCCCCGTTGCAATCGTACCCCAACCGCTTTCCCATTTTCGACTACAATTTGGTCAACATGGGCATTTAGGCGCAACTCACCCCCCCAGCGTTCTAACCCGCGCACCAACGCCTCCACAATCGCCCGACTTCCCCCTACAGGATACTCCACACCCGCACGAGAACGTTCCCCTAACATAAAGGCTACCTCAGGCGCGATCGTTCCCTGTGCTTTTAATCCCGATAACAGAAAGCATTCCACATCAATCAGCCGCCGCACCCAGGGATCACGCACGGTTTCATCCATGACTTTACCCACAGAATTCTGGACAAGTCCCAGATGGGGCAGTAATTTTAAGAGTGAGGGTAAATAACGTCCCACTAAAACTGGAATCACCTGCCAATCGGATCGTAATGCAATTGTCGGAATCTCTCGCAACCCTTCATAGAGAGAAAGTAGGCGTTTTTCAAATTGGGCTAATTCCTGCGCCCCTTGAGGTGTAATCTCCGCCACGGCTTCTCGATACCGTTGGGTGTCACTGTACACAGGTAACGTGGCTTCGGGAAAATGGTAATGTCCGAGGGGGTCATAAGGAACGGTTTGTAACGACTCGCCCAGGACATCCAAAACTTGCCGTAATGGATTTAAACTGGGGCGTTGCTGACTTAATCCACAATAAAACGAAGGACCCGAATCAAACTCAAACCCCTGTCTGTGGAAACTATGCGCCGCACCGCCGGGAATAGCATGGCTTTCACAAACTAGCACCCGTTTCCCATAACGGGCGAGTAAAGCACCCGCCGTCAATCCACCAATTCCGCTACCAATAACAATGACATCTAGATTCATCAGTTTAGGCGATTACACAACCGTGAGGGCGTTCTCTAAAACAGGATATAGGTGCTGCTGTAGTTTAGCCTCATTTCCAGGATAGGCTGGAAGCGCCTCAATTTCTCCTCCAGAATATGACTTGTAGGAACCAGGGTAAAGAATCGCCGCATATTACACAACTTTATTCCCCGTTTTATTGTGGATGGTGTCATGATAGGTATGCATTTTTGGGTTTTCCGTATACACTTAGACTACATGAAATAAGTCTTAAGAGATCGCAAAATGCCAAGTCAAAATATAGATTCAATTAAAACTATCTTCCAAAGCCGTCTCACGACTCTCGAACACCTCCTCAAGTCAGCTCAGACTCATTTCAGTGATAGTGAGTCGTTTCTTCAGAAGCGTATTGCGACTGATATGCTTCCCTTCGGTACACAGGTTGCTTTCACCTGCAATCAACCACGAAACTTTGCTTTATGGTGTAACGGCAAACCGATGGATAATCTAGATCCAGACGTCACATTTCTTGCACAAGCATACGAACATATAACGAATACCAAGGGACTTCTTTCGGGCGTTAACGTCGAAGATGAAAAGCTAAGTGAGTTGACGCGCATTGATCTCGACCAGGGTCTTTATATAGAAATGTCTGGTCGCGCCTACGTGAACGACTTTTTAATTCCAAACTTCTATTTCCATCTGGTTACGGCTTACGACATTCTTCGCATGGCTGGTGTACCCATTGGCAAACGGGATTACATGATGCACTTAGTTCCATTTCTCAAGAAAGCGTGAAGCCTAACTATTCAAATGCAGCGGGCGATCGCGCCGTAATCTCTGAGTCCCTGTAACCGTTACCCGCTCTAGGTTGCTGACGCCTGACATCTGTACCAATGCGATCGATTGTGTCGGTTTCTGTTGCAATTCCCAAACCTTTAGTACAATCAAATATTCATAAAATGCTTGCAACGTACACCAGGCAAATCCCGCTTTACCATCTAAAATCCCCCCCAAAAAGAAATACATATAAAACCAGCGTAGCAAGGGACGAAAAGGCAAACGTAAGGATAAATCTTTCAGAGCGCGACGGCGTTTAACTTCCGTGCGTCCCCAGAAGATATTTCGCCAATTGACAGTATGATTTTCTAACTGATGCTGGGTTTCTCTGGCTTCATCGGTTGAGTAACGATTGTGCTTTTCTATCCAGCGGCTGAACCCTTTGGAACAGGTAAAATGGGGATAGGTTTGTCTCAGAAACCCCGTGGTTCCCTGGCAAATTTCTCGTTCCGTATGACCATAATCGGTAAACCAAACTTTGTGCTTGTCTAAGAGGCGCAATTGATAGCGAGGATATTGGGTACTGTGGCGAATCCAATGGTTCATAAACATAACTTGTTCCGCCACGTAATAACCGACGTGTTCTGAGTTTTTAATCGCCGCCAAACACTCTGCAAACAGGGTGGGAGTCATCCGTTCATCAGCTTCCAGGATATAAACCCAGTCATACTTAGTCGGGATATGACGCAACATCCAAGTGCGCTGTTTACCGTGAGATTCAAAGGGATGCTGAACCAGGCGGACAGGATAGCGTTTGGTGATGTTTACGGTGGCGTCACTGCTGTAGGAGTCTACGACAATCACATCATCGGATAGTTGTGCTGACTCAATGGCTTCAGCAATATCCAGTTCTTCGTTGTGGGTGAGGATAAAAATGGAAAACATCAAAGGCTTAAATGTGCTAATAAAACTATCAATGATGATCTAGCCCCACTAGAGCAGTGGGGCTAGAATAGAAACAACACTTACATCAAACTAGCTCTAACCACCAAGAGCCTGCTTATCTTGGAAGAGATTAGCGTTGAGTGAGCAAGTGCATCAAATTAGGCTTTATTGGCACGACGTCGCTGCACTATTGCACCAATGCTTAAGGAACCGATCGCAAGTAGTCCACTGACTGTACCGGGTTCAGGAACAGATTCATGGGTGAATGTTTGATCGACGAATGAAATATTCGCTTGAGCCGGTGTCACAAAGGCAGCTAATCCAATATCTTTGCTGACAAATAGTTTTGACACTGGCGAATCAAACGTTATTTCGTCCACAAATACGGGTGGAGGATTCGTTACGTTGATTTGCCCAACGATATTGTCAAACATATCCGTGAATTGCTCAGTAACACCTGTGACAAAACCTCCGTCTGGATTGCCATCACCGTTGAAAGCCAACTTAGCGCCAGAGAACAATTTGCCAGGATCTACGCCTTCGAGAGTGTACTCGACTAGCACATCAATGAGAGATGTGTTAATAGCTGAGAAGATCGATTGCAGCCGAAAACCTGTAAAATCTCCATCAACGATTGATATGACTTCAATATCATCACAGGTGAAAGGAGTAGCAAGTCCAGCACCACCCGTAACAATATTACAGGTATCGAACGTAAATTTCTTTTCACCAACAATGAAATTATCGCCGCTATCGACTAGCTCTCCTAACGTAATTGCTTGAGCTGGAGTTGCCACCCATCCCATAACAGCAGTAGCGGTAGCTGCACAAGCGACAGCCAAAGTGGTGTGACGGTTCATACGTAAATTTTCCTCGTACTATTAGAATTTGACACAGATGTACGGATTGAGTTAGTATGAGCCAGTAAGTAAAAAAAATAACCCAAAAACTGGCAGCTATACAAGAAATCCTGAATACCTGTAAATCTTCAGCAGGTATTGAACAGCATTGCTTGAGTCAGGGAGTAACCTGACATCATAGCCTGCCGCTTTTCTCTTGATAGAAACTAACTTTTCACCGATATAGACAACTTTATATTGTTTTTATTTTTCTGGCAAGAGGTTTGCTAAATCTTTACATAATCTTCATGAAATAAATACCTGTTTTTCGGAAAAAGCAGTGTAAAATTAGTAACCTCAAAATTCAGCGTTGCCAGGACGCTTGACTGGCGTATCTCAAGCAGCTTCTGCGGTAACCAGCCGAGGGCATATAGCACCAACCTATAGCCAGTCTAGTTCACACTGATTTTTACCTGTTCTTAATCAAATCCCTCATTCTTACGTAGATCTACGTAAGAATGAGTCAGGTGATCCCTAAGCCTCGTCACAATCTCCTGCTTAGGAATACTTAGTTAATGAAGAAATTATTTCAGCAAGCCACCTAGTAATTTTGGCTTATTAGTGCAAACAGCTTGACTTTAAAGCACTTTTACTTTAAAGAGCGTGCCATGGATGTAGCGCGGTTTTAACCCGCTACGAAACAACTGCTTAGAATCGTCGCGGGAGAAGTCAAAAGTTCTTGGAGGCTGGGTAGAGCGATAGCGACACCCAACACCCTAACTCGTTGGCGTTGGGTTACTCTACCCTTCGGGAACTCCTAGTGCAGCGTGGCAGAAATAACTAACCAGTTAATAAGCTCCCTAAAAGCAGCTACCATAGGTTCCTTATAGCCTTTTGCCCTTTGCCTTCGGACTTCTTTCTGCCTTCTTGTACTAGGCGAGTACGAGAAGGCGAGAGCCTACGTTCCAAGAACCCAACCTGCAAAGGTGACATGTTCCCATTACGACTGAGGGATGCGATCGTATTTTTCACCAATGAACCGAGCTGTATTTAGCTTCTTTGTTACTGTAAGAAAGAATAGCTGAGAATAGGAAAGAACAAATGAGCCTTCAGTTATCGATTCCTGACTCCGTACTCCGTGCAATTCGCTTACCTGAACAAAGGATTGAGCAAGAATTATTATGTGAGTTGGCGGTTGCCCTTTATACTGAAAAACTCCTATCCTTCGGTAAGGCTAGAGAACTCGCACAGATGGATCAGTATGAATTTGGTCAGTTACTGGCTCAACGACAAGTCTTGCGTCACTACGGTGCTGAAAAACTAGAGGATAATTTACGCTATGCCCCTATAGAACAATACATCGCTAATCCTGAATTTAGTAATTTTTGATAAATAACTCATGACCTTTTGCCGCCGTTTTCTTTTTGTAATTATTCATGCCATACTGCAACTCCCATTCAATGATTTTAGCAAAACTAAATAGGTCTCGAATTTCAGGTGAATCATCATAAGTAATCAACCATCTGTGCTGACAATTCTTCATAATATTAGCAAATCGCTGATGGTCGAAGGAGGTGTGTAAGTGACCTTTAACACCGTATAATTTAGATTTTTTTGCTTGATAGTAAGGAGGATCAAGGAAGATAAATACATTGTTGCCATCTGGCTCAATGAGTTGTTCATAATCTCCATGGGTAATCGTCACTGATGCAAGACACGGCGCTACATGGATCAGTCTCTCTATCGATGATTCTGTAAATCTCTGTTCAAAGGCTTTCTGAGAATACCCTCCTGAATCTACTGTTCCGGAAAAGGTAATTCTATTCAATATAAAAAAACGTGCAGCCAGTTCTAATTCAGATAACTTATGATTTTTGACCGTGAGCCAATTATATAGCTGCCTACCTTCTGGATAGGTAACTTGCATATTGCGGATAGTTTCAATGAGTTTATGATTGTTTTCTTTGGCAATTTTCCAGAAGCAGCATAAATCATAATTTAAATCATTAATCCAGTAATGTATAGGAAATAAAGCTCTACTGGCTTTTACTTTTAAAAATACTGAACCCCCACCGACAAATGGCTCTCTAAATTCTTGGATATCCCAAGGAATATAGGGCAATATTTTGTCTAATGCCTTTGATTTACCGCCCGGATATCGAAGAGGACTTTTGCTCATTTTAACTAGATGAATCAATCAGGATAGATAGTTTAGGATTAACCGTACACTCTTGAGCGAGTTTCATAATAGTTCTTACTTGCACAGGACTAAATCGATTGCTTTGGCAAAATTCGTGGATAACATCATTAGTCGTTGGCAGTGATAAGGAACCGATGATATGTCCCGTTATTTTTAGACACACGAGGAAGTTAATTTCAGAATCATCAATCAAGAGTTTTTCTAGGTTGGCAAACAAGATAAGTTTAAATAATCCATCTTTAATATCTGCTAGAGTAGGCAATTTTTTGCGACTATTTTTTGATTCTTGTAGAATGTACGTATTATCCTCTTGATAAACTTCATCGACTGTGAGATAATACTGTCCGCCTAAATAATTGGAAATTTCAAATATTCCCTTATCTCCGTCTGCTAAATATTCCAACTCATGCCTGGTTAGGACTTCTCGTTGAGCAGCTTTGAGAGATTTTGGCAGGGTATAATCTTTGAACTTTTCTAGACTGAAATCGTTGTTCACATTAAACTGTTCCAGGACAGCCAGTTGATTATTTTGGCTTCGCACTGGAACGCCTTGATTTTGCGAGATCACTTGATACCGATTGACAGCGGTTCTATAGATATCGTTAAAGTCATTTTGAAAATGAGTCGTGTTCCAGTGTAACGCTGTTAATTGATAGTTAGCTATTTCGTTAATTTTTTCTCTAACGTAAGCAGGATTGAATTTTTGTTTGGTTAGCTTATCTGAGTTTGCCTTGACATTTTCCGCATTTTCATACCAAGCCAAGATAATGTAGACATTTAACAAACTCATCCAAGAAAAGGTAATAAAGTTAATCCGATCATGATCACCAGCCAGTCCTTCATCCTTAATAATTGGAATTATTGTAACTTTTTTAGTATTTAAGTAATAGGTATTGTAGATTCTGGCAAAAGGATAAGACCGAGTTCTTTTAGGAGAAACCCATTTTGAGAAGGCTAATGTATTCTCTGGACTATCTAATTCGATGATACCAGAAGAGGAGGCTGTGTTAATGTCAAATGAATTAAGCGGATAAACTTTCAGTTTAGAACGGAACTGGGGATTATACCGAATATCCCGAATAAATCCTTTAAAATATAAGGATGTCATGATTAAACCTTAGGCTTCCGGTGTCATTAATTTGAACAAAATCGGCGGAAATCCCCATCCGTTTTTATCGGTTATTTACCGCCGTCTTTCCTGTAACTTGCGATAAATATCCCGCACATCAACCTGGTGATGCGCCAACGCTACCAAGGTGTGATAAAACAAATCCGCCGCTTCTGAGGCGATCGCATCTTTCTCATCATCCTTACACGCCATGACTACCTCGGCGGCTTCTTCACCAATCTTTTTAAGAATCTTATTATCCCCACCATTAAATAGCTTACAGGTATAGGATTCAGGGGTAGGATTATTCCGGCGATCGCAAATCACCTCAAACACCTGAGACAAGGTATCGGCTGGCGGTGCAGCTTTTATCCCATCCACCTGATGAAAACAACTCCGTTCCCCCGTATGACAGGCAATATCCCCCACCTGTTCCACACCAATCAGCAGCGTATCACTATCACAGTCATACCGGAGCGATCGCACATATTGCAAATGACCCGATGTTGCGCCTTTGTGCCATAATTCCTGACGCGATCGACTCCAGAACCAGGTTTCCCCCGTGTCCAAGGTTTTCTGCAACGATTCCCGATTCATCCACGCCATCATCAATACCGTACCATCCAGATAATCCTGGACAATAGCGGGGACAAGCCCCTGATCGTTATAACGGATTTTCTCAACCGGAATCGCTTGGCTAGAAGTAGAGGATACAGTCGATGACATAATGCAGTAACGAAAGCGAGCAATAATAACTAACTTACCAGTGTTCGCCAAGAACATGGATTTTTATGAAGCCTTTTAGCCGCCATAACCCCATTAATATCCCGTAGGGTGGGCAATATGCCCACCCACCTTAAATTCATCAACGGCGAAATCGTCGTAGTGCGTTTAGCGAAGCCATGCCGCAGGCTTTGCATCTTGCTCGCTACTCACACCCAATTTGCTCGCTACTCATACCCAATTTAAATGCATGACAGCTTATCTTGCCCTATACATTATCCGGATCAATCCCTAATTCTCGCAACCGTTGCGCCAATTGCTGGGCGCGTTCCTCAGCAGCAAGTACCTGTTCTTCGGCTAATTGTGCGCGTTGGGCTTCCTGCTGGGCGCGTTCTTCAGCTAATCGAGCAAGTTGGGCTTCCTGCTGGGCGCGTTCTTCGGCGGCGATTGCCCGTTGTTCAGCAAATACAGCCTGTTCATTATCCGTAGGAATCAACTCGCCTGAAGGGGTCATCCATCGCAACCAACGTCCGTTAATCTCCCGAAACCGTCCTGACCATAATCCTAAGCTTAACCCTAATTCGGGTATGACCAACCGATTATCGGTTAAATTCACCCGTTGATACTTCCCCTCAACTAAATGAAAGATTTGCAGTTCCAAGGTATAGCGGCTAAAAATCACATAGTACGGTACCCGCAAAATCTTTTCATAAACCTGCCATTTTGTCGGTGGACTTCCGGCTTGGGGTATTGTCCGTCCAAAATCCTCATCTTCCGTCCCCGGAGATAATAACTCCACTACCACAAAAGGACTAATTTGCTCTTGCCAAATCACATAACTTAAACGCAACTCTCGCTGTTCATACAAGCGAGGAATTCCGACAACGCCAAACCAATCGGGACGCTTGTACCAGTGAGTATGATTAACATCATAATAAAGATTCAAATCGCAGGCAGAAAACACCTCCTCCCAATTCCAATTCGTTGGTTGAAAGGTTAAAAGGAGTAGCAGGGGTTGAAAAAAGTGAAACTCATCAGGCAATCCAGGGTCCTCCGGATTATCACTGGGTAAATCATACATGGTCGGCAAAGTTTGCCGGGGAGAATCTGGGGGATTGGATTGGGTGGGCAGACGAATCATGATCAGAGGTATTGATTACTGTGAAATCTATTCCATCATTTTAGCGGCGTTACAGCGTTTTCAGGCTCGATGTGATACACCGTTTTAGCAAAAACGCCGGAAGACCCACGCCGTCCTGAAAGGCGGCGCTGGGATGGATAGGCGGTTAAAGAAGAGGGTTCGACATCCTCTTCTTTCACATTTGGTTACATGCTGTCCGCGAATTTATTGCTTAAGAACTTTAATATTCTTGTAACAGCGCTACATTAAAATAACTAGATCTGTAGCGTTTCTTTTTGACTATAATGTGGTAGAATATAAGATATGAAAAAATCCTACCAGTATCGCCTTTATCCCAGTACCAAGCAAAAGCTCTCCCTCAATCAAGGATTGAGGGTTTGTCGCTATTGGTACAACAGAATGCTGGGCGAACGAATGGATTGGTGGGAGCAGAACCGATGTTCGGTTAATTCCTGTCCCCTGATTTGTCACCTTCCAGAACTTAAGGAACGTCCCAATTATTACAACCAGAAAAACCAACTCCCTTCTATTAAGAAAGATTTGGCGTTGGTTAAGTGGTCAGGGGAACTCCTAGACTTCAGTGATATCTATTCGACTATTTTGCAGGATGTCTGTAAGCGAGTTGATAAGGCGTTTGAACGGTACATCAAAGGAGACAAGAAGGGAAAACGCTCTGGTAAACCCCGGTTCAAAAGCGAGTCTCGCTACCGAACAATGGTATTTGACGGGGTAAAGAACGAGTGGTTGAAGTTCTGTACGGTCAACGGTCGTTGGCTTTACCTAAGACTACCTAAGATTGGGCTGGTCAAGGTTAGAACTCATCGCCCAATACCAGACGGGTTTAACCTCAAGCAAATCAGCGTCACCAAGAAGCCTGACGGCTGGTACGCATCATTTATCTTGGATAACCCGTCTGTTCCAGATTTCACCCCAGACAAGATAATCCCAACTTGGGATAACTCGATGGGGCTTGATGCTGTTCTACACGAGGATGTATATCTTGCCACCTCTGAAGGTGAAAGCCTACCCTCTCTTAAGCCCTTAAGGAAAAACCTCAACAGGTTAGGCAGATTGCAGACCAAGCGAAACGCTAAAAAGAAAGGGTCTCGCCGTCGCCGTAAACTAGCCAAAAGAGAAGCAAAGTTTCACCAACGCATTGCTAGAAGTCGTCAAGACTTCCAATATAAGACCGCGCACAAATTGGTGCGAAGCGGCAAGAAGGTGTTTTTCTGTGAGGATTTAAACCTCAAAGGTTTAACCAAGCGCAATGCACCCAAGCAGGATGATGACGGGAAATATCTTCCTAATGGTCAGTCGGCTAAGTCCGGACTGAACAAGTCCTGGTTGGATGCTGCATTCGGACAATTCTTCTCAACTCTGAGTTACATAGCTGCAAAAGCTGGAGCTGTGGTTGTTGAAAAGAATCCTGCTTATACTTCCCAAATCCTCTGTTACCGAGATGAGTTCGTGTTTACGGACTGCTCGATTCGAGAGTATTGGGATGAACTGTTAAAAATCTGGGTTGATAGAGATATTAATGCTGCTATCAACCTAAAACGTGTAGGGCTGGACGTGTTCCCTACGATAAAACGCCGTAGAGGGAATCCAGTAGTAGTAACTTCTACTACTAATAGTACCTCAAAGGAAGTTCTGACCGCTTTATTTAAGGCTTCAGTTGCCCACGCTGTCCGGTAACGGCAGCGCTGGGTACGTCACAAGATGCTGTATCCGAGCCGTATTGGGATTTACGCTGGCTCTACTGTTCAACCTCCATCTGTAGGGGGAAAGTTTAGGTTAAGCTAGTATCATAGTCAACAGAAAACAGAGATTCACTGATCATAATGATTGCTCAATTACTCAAGAAGAAATTCAAATGACCAATGACAAATGACCAATGACCAATAACTTACCAGGTTGGATCACTGTAAAGATTAATCGTAAGCTGTTCCTGACCCGGTGGTACAGCCGAGATACAGGCACAAATCGTTTCTCCGTCGTTAATCTCAACCTCGCAAGCATGACAGGAACCCATCAGACATCCTGTGGGAATGAAAACACCAGCACGTTGAGCCACTTGCAGTAAGGGTTCTCCTACTTCTGCATTAATGGTGACATCATCGGGTAAAAATCGAATGGTAACACTCATGAACAGATTTTAGTGATTAACTCACGCCAAGTTAGGAATAATAGTACTTAAATCTAAATGAGCCTCGACGCTATCGGCTAAGGAATTCAAAACCACTTCGCGCTGCTCTCGATAGTCCGGAATACCCGTTGGCAAAGACGCAAGTCCACGTTGATGTCGCAGTTGATTCAACCACGCCCGTCGCCAGGGACCATTATCAAATAAACCATGGAGATAGGTTCCCCAAATGGACTGAGTGATATCGACTAACCCTAAACCGGGGTCATCAAACAGGGGTTGATAGGCAGACTTATTATCCGTAGTTTCTGAGTCAATCAACCGAGAACGCCCTTGATGGATTTCGTAACCCGAAACAGGTAAACCGACTTGAGGATAGTTGGAGGTGACTAGGCGCTGACGTGCCACTTTTCTGGCGGTCATTATGGTTTTGATCGGTAATAATCCTAATCCTTGATATTGTCCCGGTTCATCTTCAATACCATCGGGATCAAGCAGGGTTTGACCCAGCATTTGAAACCCCCCACAAATCCCTAACACTGTACCCCCCGCAGCGGCATAGTTTTTAATCTCTTCGAGCATGCCTGTTTTGTGCAACACGAGCAAATCGCTAATGGTGGTTTTTGTCCCTGGCAAAATCAGGGCGTCGGGATATCCCAGGGATTGATTCGGTGTTAAATATTTAACGTTAACCGTTGATTCCGCTTCGAGGGCATCAAAGTCGGTAAAGTTAGAGATGCGAGGGAAACGAATGACCGCCACCGTTAATTCACTATCCCGTTTTCTCTTATTGTAGCGATCCAGTAATGCCAAAGAGTCTTCGGCGGGAAAGATCTCATTAATCCAGGGAATCACCCCAATGACAGGAATTCCGGTGCGTTCTTCGAGCCAAGTAATTCCCGATTCTAAGAGCGATCGCTGTCCTCTAAATTTATTAATCACCACGCCCTTAATTAAAGCTCGCTCATCCGGTTCCAAGAGTTCCAGAGTCCCCACAACATGGGCAAATGCGCCACCGCGATCAATATCTACCACGAGTAACGTCGGCGCATTTAAATGCTTCGCTACCCGCATATTGGTTAAGTCACGGTGCTTCAAATTAATTTCCGCCGGACTTCCTGCACCCTCGCACACGACAAAATCAAACTCATGACTCAAACGCTTTAGGGACTCTTGAATCGCTTGCCAACCGCGATCAAAGTACTGTTCATAATAATCCGCCGCGCCGACTTTACCTGCCACTTGACCCATGAGAATGACTTGAGAGGTCATATCCCCTTGGGGTTTGAGTAAAATCGGGTTCATTTCGACACAAGGCGTCACATCAGCCGCCCAAGCTTGAACCGCTTGAGCATGTCCAATTTCGCCGCCATTGGGGGTGACATAAGCGTTGAGCGCCATATTTTGTCCCTTAAACGGAGCCACACGCCAACCGCGCCGGGAAAGAATACGACACAAGGCGGTAGTAATAAAGGATTTTCCTGCGTGGGAGGTTGTTCCCACCACCATCAGCGATTTCATAAAGCGGGTTAAGAGTTATCGGGTAATCAGAACGAATAGAAGCAACCCTCAGACTATGCACTTAGATTGAATGTCACTGACTTAAGCGTTTGTAGTGAGCGATGCGAGCGCTTGAGGCACGCTTCGTGCCGACTACGAACTCATATTATTTCAGTGCTATTCCACTTAGATTGGCAATCGCAACCAACGGTTCCAGGCGTGAGCGATGCGATCGCACAGGGATGGCGGGGGCAATGACTCGCCTCGGCTTGCCCATTTTTCCACCAGTTGACGACCCAAGGGTGTGAGACGAAAACTGTCGGTAATACCTTGACCATCAACTTCTCGCCGCAACACGCCGACTTGAATCAACCACATTAAATCACGTTCGGCTGCCAACTCGGATAAGGGACTTTTAGTATAGCCCTGTTCTATCCCTTTTTGCGTCGCGATCGCCAGCAGGGAAACGCTGGTCAAACGCATCTCCTTATACAAGGTTAACTGGAAAGGCAAACAGCGCAAAGCTTGTTCAGCGCGTTTAACTGTTCGCTCTGGATAGTGAACCGACTGGGCTTTTTCAGAGGAAATGGAAGTCATCGTGATTCGCTGCTGGATACCTCCTCCATGTTGTGTATGGGCAGGGTAGTTGACTGCAACTGGATTAGCGTAATCCGTGAGAAGCCCCACACCATTGATCTGGCGCTGGGATTCTTCGCCAGTGAATTGATAAAATGTCTGTCACGCTTCTTTTTATCTTAACCTCAGAGGCGAGGGCGACCTGAGTTAATTGAGTGGATTGGAGTTGTTAATTGGTGTAAGCGGGTTACCCCTACAGGGAACAGGGAATTTCTCATCAACCTTCCCTTGAGTTACATACCAACTTTTTTAATCGAGTCCACTGATTATCCGTAGTAGGATGAAGAATAGTTAAGTAGTCAACACAGGGAAAAAGACTTATGGCTTTAAGCGTTGGTGATAAAGCTCCGGCATTTACCGCCAAAGATGATGCAGGGAATACCGTTTCCCTGTCCGACTTGGCGGGGAAAACAGTAGTTCTCTATTTTTATCCCAAAGACGATACCCCAGGTTGCACCAAGGAAGCCCAAAGCTTCCGGGACAACTATGCTGAATATCAAGGCAAAGATATGGTTGTTCTCGGTGTGAGCATGGATGATGAGACATCCCATAAGCAATTTAAGGAGAAGTATGGCTTGCCTTTCCAATTGCTCGCTGATCCGGATGGCACGCTGACCAAAGCTTATGATGTTGAAGGCGGTGGTTACTCCAAGCGCGTCACTTATGTGATTAACGGTGAAGGGACGATCACGTATGTTGATGAGAAGGTGAAAACCGATTCCCATGCTCAGGATATCCTAGCCAGCATGAGCTAGTGCAAGAAGGCAGAAGGCAGAAGGCAGAAGGCAGGAGGCAGGAGGCAGAAGGGCAGAAAGCTTATACCATAGGATTTTGCACCTTTTTTAACTGGAGAGTAGAGACGCGCCGTGGCGCGTCTCTACAATGGTGCCGAAAGTCCTAATCGATGTGTCTACTGCTATAGATTGGTAGAGACGTTCCGCCGGAACGTCTCTACAAAAGGGAATGTTGTGAGGACAGTTTTATCGAGTTGCACCTCCGGTGGGAACAGAGGGGGAATTCGGTTGAACTTGTGGTTGATTTCTCAACCGTTCCCGTTGTAGCCGCCGGAACTCCTCTGTCGCATTGTCTAAGTTTTGATCCAGTTCGCTGTTAAATGCTTCCGAATCAACGCCTAAACGGGAGCGATGGATAAAATCAAAGACATTAAAACCACTGTTACCCGTGGTTCCCGTGAGTGAATCTCGCTCATTTTGCCGATTATCGAGATCTTCTAGGGGATTCACCCGTTCAGTGGTTTGTGCGATCGCTCCTTCAGGCATAATGATTGAGGTCATGCTAACAACCACTCCTAACCCTAGGGAAGCGAAAAGGGTTGAGGTGAGTGCCGGAGTCAATAGGGTGCTGATCTTCATGGCAATTAACCTGTTTATTTAGAAATACGATTAGATTTCTATAAGGATACGGCAGTTCTACCAATAAGGACACGGCAGTGCCGTGTCCCTACTATAGCGCCTCTAATTATTTTTATCTGGGATTTTTTCCCGATCGCTATCATCAGCCATCTCTTTCTTAACACGTTTCCAGAGCGATCGCTCTTTTAATTCCCCGTAGGGACGTCCCGCTAGCACAAATTGACAACTGTGTCCACTCAATTTTATCGGATCGCCCTTTCTTTTCACAGGAAGTCTAGATACCTGAGTCGGGGCGGGTGTAGGGTGCGTTAGCCAAGCGTAACGCACCATTTCAAACGATAGCTAATTGTGCCAATTTTTTATGGGCAAACTCTCTAACTTTCTCATCGGGGTCATTTTCGGCTCTGTCGCGCAGCAAGGGTAGAGTCTGGGGATGGTTAGGATATTGTTTGACAATGATTTCAATGGCTAATTGCCGAGGATTGTCTTCCCAGTCTTCCTCTCGCACAAAGGGATCATTGAGAGCGCGATCGCGTAATAATTCAAATAACCATGGCTCATCTTTCCAGCCTTTTGCTAATTCTTCCACCGCTGCGCCTCGCACATACTCATCGTCATCAGATTGGGCTTTTTGTTTCAGCCAAGGTAAAGTGTCTGGAGAATCATGCCAGGTTATCGCAATTGCCGCAACCGCTTCGATGCGAATTGCCCGAACTAAATCTGCTTCCTCGCTATAAGATTCATAATAATAAGGTAAGTCATACTGAATTAAACCATTAATCTGATTCAATAATTGAATCACCGTTGATGCAATACCCGAACGATTTCTCACCTCAGACAGACAATCCGCCGCTAGAAACACATTAATAAACTTTTCCGCTTCCCCCGACTGATTCCTCAAATAATCTATAATCTCCCCAGCCAACTTAGGCTCAATCATCCCCACAATCAGCCGTAACACTTCATGCCAAGACTCATCCTGCCAATGCTTCCCAAAAACCTCGGTTTTCAACGCCTCCAGAGAAAGCGTTCGTTCTTTCTCAAACTGCCAAACATATTCCCAGGCACAGAAATATTCCAAAAATGTCCGATGCACAAAAGCATAATAATCTGCCCCCATGAAACATAAAATAAAATTCCGTTCCCGCAGTTGCTTAATCATCACCCTAGCCACCGCCCTAGGATTATTGATATCTAATGTTTTCAGATAATCCGTCAAAATTCCTTCTAACTCATCCGCCGCAATCAGATTACCCGCCAATCCTTTCTCTGCTGCTTGCATCTGATAAGCTACCCGACGCAACATCGCCTGCTTATCTTTATAATCAATCGTTTGAATCTCTAACTGCTGATGTTCCACTAACGCCCGTTCCACATCCCATTGATGCAGCAATACTCGCGAGGCTTGGTTGTATAATTCCGGTCTATCTTTGGGTAATTCCTGATTGCGATTTAATATTGCCATCATTGTCAATAGCAGCGGATTTCCGGCGAGTTCGCGAATCGCTTTTGATGTATTAATTGCCCGTTGCAGCCGTTCCCGCTTCCTTTGTTTATCTACTTGATTAGTAAAGGTTAAATCATGCCAACGGGTAATAAACTCCTGAATCTGATTTGCCTCTAAATCTTGCAACATAAAGTGATAAAACTGGGCATCTCGTAACCGCTGGGGTTTATAGCCAATCACACGAGACGTAACAATTACCCGCACATCAGGATAATCATTGGTGAAGCGATGAATATCAGTAATCACATCCTCCCGTTTCCCCGGATCAAATACTTCATCCAAGCCATCAAACATGACCAAAGCATTTCCGGCTTTTAACTGTTCTACCAGTTGATGCTGATTCAGATGACAGACAATCCCACTGCTATCATGGAAAAATTCCAGGAAATTCTTACATTGTCCCACATCGCGATTTCGCATATAGGTGCGTAATTCAATCAGCAGGGGTATCGGCTGTAAACTGGCATCATTGGGGGTAGAATTTGCCCAATCTAATGCCAAATATTGCAACAAGGTAGATTTACCCGAACCCGGATCACCGAGAATCACCAGATAGGGATAGTTATCTTTATCGTTAATAATTTCCTGAATCGGACGAATTGGCTGTTGAGAATAAACCTGTTTATATTCAGTTAACTCTTCCACAGACACATCCGCGTCAAGTAGATGACTCTCTCGCAGTCGCCGCTGATGTTCTTTAGGGAGTTCATAGACTTGGGGTAATACCTGATGAACTTGTCGCACATTTTGGGGAATAAAAACGTGCCAGAGTTTTAGTTCATTATAGGCGCAGCCTGTGGTATCTAAACTGGATAGGTTTAAATGACTGTAGCGTTCCCGTAATCCTTCTTGATATTTAGTGATATTAAAATCAGGATTAATTTTGGCATTGTCTCGAACCTGTTGTTCAATAGATTCCAGAATCTCTAATGTTAACAGTTCCTTTAACTCTGGCGAATTGCGGACAATGCGTTTCACATCTTTAACATATTGCTTGGCAATCCCATCCCAGTTAAACCCAGTTGGCATATCGGGAGAATAGCGCTGTCTCCAAATTATCCTTAATTGATTATCGTCGATGCCACGACAATTTTTTTCAAAGGCTTTTCCTAATAGGGGTTTAACTTCATCGTCTTGGAGAAACCGCCCAATTGCTATTTGATAAGTGTCTCGAACTTCGGCTTCGGTTAACTCACATTCAAATAAGAGTTCATCTTCGATGAGTTTGAGCAATTGCTGTAAAGCCTCACCCAGCGCTTTTTTCAGGATATCGGGTTGGGCAGATTGTACCCCGGTTTTAATACAGTCTTTAAAAAAATCTTTAACATAGTCTTCTAACGCTTCTTTCCCCAGTTTCAGGAGGATATCCTTTAAAAGTAAGTCGTTGAGGATAGAAACGCCTAGCGCTGTCCAAAGTTCCACCATGCTGCTAATTCCTCTAGAAAACGTATGTTTACCCTTTAAATTAAAGTGGGTGGGACCCTGCCCACCCTACGGTATATCAAGGGTTTTAGCCCTCCCAAACTGCCAAGTTTCAATGCCATTAGGCAAATCGACGGCGCAGCAATGGACTAATCAGAACTAAGGCGACAGTAGCAAAGCCAAACAAGACTAAAACAGCCCCACCAAATGTAATTGAAGCCCAAGGTGCTTCCATGACAACACTACCTAAAGACCAGTCTCCATGGAGGTAGAGATAGCGAATCGGTTCAATTGCATAACTTAAGGGATTGAGACTGGCGACAAATTGTAACCATCTTGGCATAAAGGATAGCGGCGCTAGGGCAGTGCTGGCAAATAACAGGGGTAAGTTGGTGACAAAAATGACGGCAATGAGTTCAATATGACCCGGAAGCACAAAGGCGAGTCCCAAACTTAATGCTGTCATCCCGATTACCAGCAAGAAAACAATCAGCGCGATCGCACCCAGTCCGGCTATATTAGGAAAACCCGCACCCATAACTGCACTAGCGGCGACAATCACGACGGCTTGGATAAAGCTGAGGGCGACGATATAGATAGCGGATGCGGCGACAATGGAGAAGCGAGACGCCAGAGGTGCAACCAGTAAGCGATTCAGAAAGCCAAATTCCCGGTCAAACATCACGGGTAAGCCAGAATTCAGCGCACCTGCGAAGGCGGTAAATACAATTACACCTGCACTCAGGAATTGGGCATAGGATAAGCTTTCGCCAAAGAGTCCTTTTGGTGCATTTTGAAATAACGCCCCAAATAGAATTAGCCACATCAATGGTTGAATTACGCCAGCAATTAAGGTAGAGGGGCGTCGTTGCAGTTGGATAAACAGGCGTTTAGTGAGTGCCAAGGTTTCTTGGACAAATTCACCGACACCCGCCTTATCGCTGACAGGGACTTGACTTACCACGTCGGGTTGCCAATTAATTTCTGGTTTTGATGGTGTTACAGTTCCACTCATAATGTTATTTGTTATTGGTCAAAACACTGATTTCACGGATTTCTTAGACCGATGGGGGTAGGGACATGAAAGGTTAGTTACACTGATTTCACTGATGGGTTAGTTCTCTATCCACAATGTTTGTCATGGCTTGTCGTTATTTGAGCATCATCTCATCATTCCTTCATCCGTTGCTTTTTCTCTGCCTTCACATCTCGTGTTCCCGCCGCCGCGAGTTCAGCATCCATTAAGGTTTGACCTGTGGCGGCTAAGTAGACATCATCTAAACTAGGTCGAGATTGGGCAATGCCAAAGATGGGTAATCCAGCATCTTTTAAGGATTGCTGAATGTTGGTCAATGCGTCACTTTGGGGTTTAACCACTAAGTTGAGGGAATTTCCTTGTGCCGTATTAATAATCACTTCTTGGACAAAGGGTAACACCTCCAGCTTTTCCTTGGCATTTTGGGCTTCTTCCATAGGCGAGAATTCCCGGATGCGGAGGGTTATGCGATCGCCTCCCACGTTATCCTTTAACTGAGAGGGTGTACCTTCGGCAATGACAACTCCTTTGTCGATAATTGCCACGCGATCGGCTAAAATATCTACTTCTTCCAAATAGTGGCTGGTAATAAATATGGTCGTACCCGCGTTTTGCAATTGACGCAGAAATTCCCACACCACTACCCGACTCTCGATATCAAGTCCCACGGTGGGTTCAT
Source organism: Coleofasciculus sp. B1-GNL1-01 (assembly GCF_040220235.1). Lineage (NCBI taxonomy): Bacteria > Bacillati > Cyanobacteriota > Cyanophyceae > Coleofasciculales > Coleofasciculaceae > Coleofasciculus > Coleofasciculus sp. B1-GNL1-01. The sequence continues at coordinate 7,292 of NZ_JAVJTO010000034.1, read as the reverse complement.
CCAGAACCAAAACATCGGGTTTATGGAGTAAGCCGGAAGCTAAATCCAAGCGCTTGCGGATTCCGCCGGAGTAGGTTCCCGTCTTTTTATCAGCATACTCTTGCAAGCCCAACACCTCTATCATGGTATTGACCCGCTCTTTGGCAATACTACTGGGTAGGTGATATAAATCTGCTTGGAGTTGCAGTAACTCGCGCCCTGTCAACACTTTGTCTAATGCCACTTCTTGGGCGACATAACCGATGCGACGACGGACGGCTCTAGGATTCGCGATCGCAGAAATTCCCGATACCTCAATCTTACCCGCGTCCGGTTTACTTAAAGTACACAGACAGCGAATCGTTGTGGTTTTCCCCGCCCCATTCGGACCAAGTAAGCCAAAAATCTCACCCGGTTCGACGTTCAGAGAGATGTCCTTCACGGCTTCGACATCCCCGTAGTATTTTTTTAGGTTCTCGATTAAAACGGCAGCAGCCATATATCGTTCTATACCTGAGTTGGCTATACAAATCTATACAATTAGCTGTCTTTTTATTGTAAGGGGTTTGTCGGCAGTGGGGGGAGAATTGAAAATAATGCACATTTATTTCTCCTTGTCAACCTGCTATGGCTTTAAATTTGTAATTGAGGTTGACAAGGAGAAGGGGGGAGAGGAAGAGAGCCAATTAGCTGTATCACGCCACTACAATTTAGCTCAATTCGACTTATTCAGGTTTAACCGAAACAAAAGAAACTGCGTAATCTGTGCTTCATTAAAATTATCATCACTGACTAATACCAAACTCTGACTCCCATCGGGCAACCGTGAACCTAGAGTCATCCCTTCCAGATTATCTAAATAAATTCCCAAAGTACTTAAATCAAGGAGCAATTTTTTCTTCACCGGATCAAGGCGAGAAATATTCCCCTTGAGACTGGCAACATTAGATGTATCGGTTGCCCCACCCAGGGTTAGTTGATAAATTTGGGCGCTGAGTCCCAACAACCCATAACTCCGTTCTAAACTAAGAAAGTGACCTTCTGTATCTAATGCCACTAATTCCGATAAGCCATAATCAATTGTCCCTTTGGGGGCGGGAGCCAGTGGATACAAATGTTCCGCTACTAGCATGGGTGGGGCAATATCGCTAATTAAATAATGCAGCAACCGAATTCGGGGAACCTCCTCTGAATCTGGGGGTAAACTATCTTGAATTAACGCCGATTCCGTTGCTGTAAATAGGCGAAAAGGATCGCCACTCGCCGCCGCTAATGTAATGGGTTCTAAGGTTAATGCTTCAAAGCCTAGGTTCTCTTGTACGCCACGGGGAACTTGTTCCTCTTCTGTAGTATTATTCGGGAGAAAACGGTCAGGAATTCGCAAGCGTTGCAACGGTTGTCCCGTTTGGCGGTCAAATTCTTGAATAAAGGGTTCAATTCCCTGACTAGGAACCCCTTCAGTGGAAATAAATACACCACCTTTACCGGATAGGGCGATGCCTTCGGGGTCAATGGTTCCCGCCGGATAGGGTTTGCCGTTTTCGTCTTTGAGAATGGTTACATCCTCCACGGTGACGGATTCAATCCCAATTTCTCCGGCTGAGTCGCGGTTAATTGCCAGCGCCAGGGTGTAAAATCGGGCGGGTGCGAGATTTGACCGATCATCGGACAGTGCCAAAAAACGATCGCGATCGCGATCATAGGAGAGGGCGGATAAGCCGCCAACGGGAGTATCCTCAAACCTCATTGGTTTGGGCAGTTGATACTCCGCCAAAAAGTCCAAGGATAAATCCAGAAACGTTCGCTGTTCGGCGGTTCTGGCGGTTGAGGGACTACAGCTTGTCGTCAACAGAGTCAATAGCGCGATCGCCACGACTAAGAGTCGAGACAATAGGGGGCGAAATGTCTTGATTTTTAAGGGATTTTGTGTTAATAGCTGACTCATAAGAAATGTCAAACGTCTTAGGGTAAGGGGTTCCTGTAGAAACTCTAAGTTGATTTTAAGCGTCAATGGTGATTACGTTGGCAGATAAGATAATAATTAATCAGACTTAAGCTCTGAACTAAAGTTCTCGAAGAGAAGCCGCTTTGCGTCTACGGGCTAAAAGCTCGCGTCCCGTTCAAACGGGTTAAAAGTCTTTAAGGTAGTAAACTGTAGCTTACTTTAGCTTAAAGATAAGAAATTTATTTCCTGGCTCTACTGAAAACAGTGTTGCATCTTATACAGCTTAAATTAATGAAAAAAGTTCAACTCCTCTTTTGCATCGCGACACTCTGGTTAGGGTTAAGTAGTCCAACATTAGCCCAACCCGCTGAAACAAATCCACCCAATCCCCTAGAACTGGATACCACTGGTGATCCCCTGCTTCCCAATCCCCCCGTAGAACGCCCTTTAAGCCCCTTAGAACGCCGCCGACTGAGGGAAGATCTCAATCAATTAAATAATCAAGCCGCCGCCGAATTGAGGGCGGGAAATCAAGAAGAGGCGTTTGATATCTGGTATCGAGAAATTCGGTTACGGCGAGTTCTGGGTGGACGATTAGAAGAAGTCAAAACCCTAGGGCGCGTCGGTGAAATTGCCTGGAGTCGGAATGCAAAATCCCAGGTACAGTTAATTACTAAACGCTTAGAAACGATTCAGCAAAACGCTGAGGAAGAAGGAGAGTTAGATCCAGAACTTTTAGGTGCATTAGGTCAAGCTTATCGACAGGTACGAGTTCCCAGAAATGCCCTAGCTATCTATGAGCAAATTTTAGCCGATGCTCGTCAACAAGAAGATCTAGAAACTCAAGCCGAAACCTTAGAAACCATCGCCCAACTCCACTTGGCTTGGTTTGATTATCCCCAAGCCGCCGCCATTTATGAAGAATTACTGGCAATAGCCCAAGCAAGGCGCGATCGCGTGGCGGAGATTAACTATTTACAAGAATTACTCAACATTTATAAACAATCCCAGAAACCCGAAAACGCCCTGCGGATCAAGGAACGGTTAGTGGAAAGTTACCTCAACCAAGAAAACTACACGCAAATTCCCGCCCTAAAAATTGGGATAGGTGCCGACTACGAAGCCCTGAATCAACCCGAACAAGCTTCTCAAAGCTACCAAGAAGCTTATGCACTCGCTTGGTCATCACAACAGTTTGCTTATGCCAGTGATGCACTCGAAAAATTAGCCCAACTCTATTTATCTTACGACCAACCCGACTATGCACTCCAAGTGTACGAAACGTTGATTATTGTGGAACAACAGTCCTACAATTATTATGGGTTGATGCAAGCTTACGATCAAATGGGTCAGATTTATCTCACCCAAAACAAGTATGCCCAAGCCTTAGACGCTTTTCAAAAAGGTCTAGAATTAGCGCAATCATTGCAGTATAGAGAAACCCATTTTGCCCGTCAAATCGAGAAAGTTAATCAGGAGGAAACAAGTAATCAGTAATAAATCTACCCTCGAAGAACGTGAACAGTCAGCAATAGGGGCGAGTTTAGGCAATCTGTAGGGGCGGGTTTAGGGACTAAATTTCGCTATTCACCAATAAATGAACAACAAAACCCGCCCTATCCACCGATAAATGAACAACAAAACTCGCCCTATCCACCAATAAATGAACAACAAAACCCGTCCTTCTCACCAATAAATGAACAACAAAACTCGCCCTCTTTCACAAGTAAGCTGATGTACATTTAAATTGATTATTCCCTGTTCCCTGTTTCCCATTCCCAGTTCCCTTTATGTCTACCAAATATATCTTAGTCATTGACGATGAACCCAATCTTTGTTTAGTGATCCAAGCTTGCCTGGAAACGATTGGCAACTGGCAAGTAATCACGGCTGAATCCGGCAAGAAAGGACTACAGTTAGCCCAAACTGAACAACCTGATGCGATTCTCTTGGATGTGATGATGCCGGATATGGATGGGTTAACCCTATTGAAAGAGTTACAAAACTCTCCCAGCACTCAGAAAATCCCCGTAATTTTACTCACAGCAAAAGTGTTTAACAACGACATCACTCAATTTGATCAGTTAGGTATTGCTGGAGTTATTGCTAAACCCTTTGACCCAATGACGCTAACTAAGGAAGTAACTAAAGTTTTGGACTGGTCATAATGTAAGTATGTGGACACAACAAAAGTTAACGGTAGAGATCGTCATTTGTCATTTGTCTTATGTCATTCGTAAAGGTTTGAGGACTACTCACCCTTAGAAAAACCCGGCTGATTCATACAGACGCCGGAGAACAGCCATAATCCGATCGCCATAATTCAAGTCAGCCGACCAACGTCCGCTCAACTGCTGAACTAGGGGTGCAATTCCACGAGTGACAAAGCGAAATCGGGGACTGACCACTTCTTGTACCAAGGGTTCTAAACTGGCGTAGGCTTTTAATTGTTGAATATGAGCGCGAACGCCTAATCGGGCGCTGGGGAATGTTGCTCCCTCCGGATCACCCCCAACTGATCCTAAGCCGCCAAAGTTATTTTGACTAGGTTTCAAGTCGCCACCAAAACGGAGGAAATTCGTTTCCACCATGGCTTGAGAAAAGGCGATATCATAATTTACCCCCTCAATGGCGGCTTCTTCCCGGTAAAGCTTGGGTAAATCCGGAAACTGAGCCAAGGCGTCTTCATTATTGGCTTTGAGAAACATCATTAACTGCACTTCTGACGTATTCCCATGTGCCATAATTCGGTCAATTTGACCCGGACAAATTTGTAAAATAGAGCGCAAAATTACCGTCCGTGTCGCTGCATCCCAACCCACTGAAATATTATAATCTCGCAATTCAATCGCTTTGACATAAACCACTCCTCGATACTGAAGGCGGCGAATACCGGGAATCGTGGTTAAATCCACACCCAAGCGATCGGCTAAGTCAATGGGAATATAGGCATTGTTATTGACAATAATGCCTTGCTCTCCATACGTTTGATTATTAATCTTGATATTAATCGAAGGATAGGTAACATCCGTTCCATTTCCTCCCGGTTCCGTTCCCGAAACCGCTCGACTCCACGCCGCTAGTCCATCCGCAATCCCTAACGCCATTTCGCGGCGGCGATTTTGAATAATAAAGCGATCCTCTGGATTGGTGAGATAGCCAACCTCCATCAGCAGCGAAGGAAGAATCGTATCGCGGGTAAACGCCAGAAAACCCATCCCTGTCGCCGTATCCGGCTTTGCGCCTCGGTTTGGCAATTGGGGAAGACGCCGCAGGAGTGCGAGGAGGATCAGTTCTGCATGATTTTTGCGTTCAGTGTTATTGGCAATGTAGTAAACCGCCGTTCCTCGGACACTGGGATTGGAGGAAGAACCCGCATGAATTTCCAGCGCCACATCGCCGGGACGATAACGAGCATTAATCCATTGGATTGATTCAGTTGAACTCAAATCATCCGGGACAGAGAGAACCTCAAAGCCACGCGATCGCAACTCCGGGACAATCTGATCCCGCAGCAGAATCATCTGTTGAGCTTCCGTTGTACCGCCTGCGATCGCCCCTAGATCGCGTCCCCCTTGTTCAATTCCTCCGTGTCCGGCAGAAATAAAGATTCGTCCCATTAGTTACTTGTCCTCAGCACTGATCAGTCGCACTCACTGCCACTAATCCAGAATAAGGATTTCGGTGTCTTTCGGCTAGTGCATGAGCGTATAAGTTTTTGTTCACCTCCATCCAGAGAAAGAAATGGTGTAGAAATCTAGCCCACCCTCTCTGGGAGCCAGAGATAGTGTTACCATCAATAGTTAAATGTGGTTTTCATCTAGGCGATCGGCTATGGCTAAACGCAAAAAGCACAATCTCCAATGGATCAAGGAAACCCTAGAGCTAAAAGAAGACCACAACTGGACATCCAAGCCAGGACATCGGATCTTCGTAGCAGGGCGAGGAGCATTGCGCTTTGATGTTCCCGAAGATTGGCATTTTGAACCAGATACCAAATCGTTTCGGTTTCTGGACAACAAGCCACCCAACGATGATTGTCGCTTAGAAGCGTCCTATAATCTACTTCCTCCAGGCGACTGGGCTGAATTTCCCTTAGTTTCTTTATTAAAGCGAGTCGTTCGAGATGATGAGCGGAATATAACGGAGAAGGGCGAAATTATTGAACTGAAGCGCCAAACCGCCCGCATCGTCTGGACTCAATTCAAATTTATTGACCCTAACGAAAACCGCGACGCCTATTCCCGCATCTGTATTGGGTTAGGTTCTGGCGTTCAATGTTTGATTACTTTTGACTACTGGGTAGATGATGCAGAGCGTTTGAACCCCGTATGGGACACGGTGATGGACTCATTAGTGCTGGGGTTATTTATCCGCGATCCCAGAACCGGATTCGCCTTCCCGGATTAGTCAGATCCCCGACTTCTTCAAGAAGTCGGGGATCTTAGCCAATCGGGGAAGTCGGGGATCTTAGCCAGTCGGGGAAGTCGGGGATCTTAGCCAATCGGGGAAGTCAGGGATCTTAGCCAGTCGTGGAAGTCGGGGATCTAACTAATTTATAGAGTCGATAAGTTCAATAATTTCATCAAAAAGGTAGGTTCGCGTTCCATTAACTGGGCAAAACCAAGGATAGCATTTAAAGGCGTGCGGAGTTCATGACTCATATTGGCCAGAAAGGTACTCTTAGCGCGATTAGCCGCTTCAGCCGCTTCTTTGGCAACTAAAAGTGCTTCCTCTGCTTGTTTCTGGGCGGTGATATCTGTAGCAATACTTGTGGCAATCCAGCAATCTGCGGAGTCATCCCGAACCGAGGAGACGTTGAATGAAAACCAGCGCCATTTGCCATCAGGGTGATGATATTGATACTCCCCCTGATTCACGCCCTCAACAAAAATTTGATTGAAGGTGTTTTCGTGAATGATGGCTAATTCTTCTGGTACATGGCGCGATAAGTAGGGAGTTTTGTCAGCCATTAACTCTTCGGGAGAGTATCCCCAAAGTTCAAGGCTACCAGGCGGCTCTTCTAGAGTAATTATGATAAATTACCTGTAAAGAAAAACAAATAATTGAAATATTTTTACACTCAAAGTTGCCTTGAGTCCCTGCTGTACCTTGATTTGAGGTCAGCTTTTATGATATAAAGTATTCTGAAAATGAACAGCAAAAATCAAAGATTAATACTATGCCATCTAACTCCCTTTTATTTTTCGTTACAAAACTTATCAACTTTGAGGGTTTTAAAGCCACTAACTATTGGTTTATAACCGAAAATGAAATCTTAATTGAATTAGCGAATAAATCCAATAAAGCCACCTGTCCTTATTGCCACAAATCAACTGATAAAATACATCAATCTCATCAATATAGA
>NZ_JAVJTO010000033.1:0-10492 GCF_040220235.1 Coleofasciculus sp. B1-GNL1-01 | reverse complement strand
GAGTTATATAAAATTAATGGATTGGCAAGCGACTCAAGCTAAAGAAAGATGGGAAAAAACCGGAAAATTGACAGTAGTCGTTCAAGACCAAGGCTCTATACACATAAGTAAACTCACGAAAAGCCATTATGAGAAATGGGTTTAAGGGGTTTGAGTCATCCGCTTATTGGACGCGATCGCACCCCCCTTTCCTCCAGATTGTCTTTCTCCACAACCGATGTCCAACAAGGATTACAAAACTTCATACAGTGCCGTTTTCTTTTGTCCGACTACTTAATCGGAGGGGAGTTTGTTTCACTCTGCCTGATTGACCAGCGCCATGTACGTGGTTCCGGGTTCCCACCATCCTGGATAATAGTAGTAAGGGGCGGCTCTCTGTAGTCCTAGCGTATCATCGTCATAAGGACCAATCCATTCCACTGCATCGATGCTTCCTTCTAACAAAGCAGGTACGATATCTTGACCTGCGATCGTTATAACATTGACACCCAAACGGCTCATAATTTGCCCGCCAAGCCCAGGAAGCCGCATTCTCAGGTTCTTTAAATCCGCAACTGTATTAATTTCTCGCCGAAACCATCCCCCCATTTGTGTTCCGGAATTGCCAGCCGGAAATCCGATCAGATTAAACTCAGAAAATATATTTTGTAACGTGTCTAATCCTTTCCCTTTGTAGAGCCAAGCATTTTGTTGTTGAGCATTTAAACCAAAAGGAAGGGTAGTGCCAAAGGCGAGGGCGGGGCTTTTCTGGAAGGAGTAGAACGTATTCGTGTGACAGCATTCAATGGTTCCGTTGGACACCGCATCAAACACGTCCAGAGGTGGGGCTAAATCACCACCCGGATAAGGGGTAATCGTAAACCGCCCCTCCGTCATCGTGCTAACCGAGCGACATAATGTTTCAACGCCCTCAAACAGGATTTCAAAATAGCGATCCCAGCTTGTTGCCATGCGCCAATTAATGATCGGTTGAGCAGGTTTTGATGGGGGTTGAGGTGTTTTTTTACGGCAGGCGTTGAGACTAGCCCCAGCCGCACCGATTGTTGTATACTTTAAAATATTTCGACGTTTCATAATCTAGCTATATCGTTTAAATATAAATCTTAATCATAAATCATGAAAAAACAATCGACGAATAACAAATGACGAATGACAAAAAACACTTTCATTCCCCATGGTGGTTAAGTCATGGTCTGGCGATGACCATGCACCTGGCGTTTAGAGCCTCCCGTGATTGGGAAGCAATGATTCCTTTTCCAGAACCTCCCTATCAGGAGAAAGTATTTCGTGGCGCTGACAATGTACCGATTTTTGGGATTGTCGCCATTCCCGAACGGGCTAAGGGTACGATTGTGGGAACTTATGGTATTACTGGGGATTTGGATAACCAATGGTATCTGAGACTATTGGGGCGTAAAGCCTTTGCTCAAGGGTATGCAGTGGTGCTATTTGACTGGCGAGCCCATGGCAAAACAGCGTTGTTGTCACCAACCTTAACCTCCGATGGTTTGTACGAGGGCGATGATTTTGTTCTGATTGCGGCGCAAGCAAAAGCCATGGGATGTCCCGCGCCATTTTGGTTTACAGGCTATTCACTGGGCGGACAATTAGCGCTTTGGGGAATTAAATCAGCCCAGGCGATCGCTTATTCCGAGGCGGTAGGATTAAATGAGTCAGAGATTGGCGGTGGTGCGGTTATTTGTCCGAATCTGGATTCTCACCGTTCTCTGACGTATCTGTTAAACCATCCGTGGGGGCGGTATTTAGAACAAGCGGTTGCACGGACTTTGAAACAACTTGCATGGCGTCTCTATCAGGCTCATCCCCAAGACATCGATCCAGAAGCGGTTGAACGGGCAAACAGTATTTGGGGATTTGATCATGAGCTAGTGATTAAGCGATTGGGGTTTTCCTCGGTGGACGAGTATTATGATGCCACGAGTGCGCTGTATATTTTACCTCATTTAAACAAACCGACGCTGAGTTTTTATGCCGCCGATGATCCGATGTTTGACCCGACAATTATTCCTGACTTGCAAGGGATTTGTGCGAATAATTCTGCGATTGACTTAAGGGTAACAAAACAGGGCGGTCATGTCGGTTATATTAGTTCTCGTGCTTGTCAGCGTGACTATCATGATCCGGACTGCTGGTGGGCATGGAATCGAGTGCTGGAATGGTGCGATTCGTTCAATTGAGGTATAGCAACCGCCAAGAAAGTATATTTGCCGTAACTAATCGCCATGATTCGAGCCATCCCAAAACTCACGCTTCAGCCTGGATACCGCCCTCAATCGGAAGACAAAACCCCCGAATCCGATGCTATTGATTTTTACTTACTTCGACAGCGAACCAATCGAGAGCGCTGGCAAGCTAGTGCTTCATTAACTCGATGGTCGAGGGCTGTATCGTTACGTGGGATGCGGAAGGCTTCACAGCTAACTTTTCGAGAGCGGTTCGCTCAATCAGTTTTAGGTGATAAGTGGTTACCAATTTTAACCCCTACCAGTGATCCGTCTCTGTGGACTCAAGACCCTAGTGAAATCGCTAGACTACTACACCCGATCTTTGAAACGCTAAGTATTCCTTACTACATCACAGGTGGAGTTGCAGCTAGTATCTATGGTGATCCTAGAACAACACGCGACCTAGATCTGGTCATTGAACTGAATAGATCTGAGATCTTGCCATTGGTCAAAGCGCTAGAGGAAGCGGGGTTTTACTGTCCCCCAGGTGCAGTTGAGGACATCCAAATGGGCAGAGGTAGGGTATTGAGTGTAACTCAGATGACAAAAATACTCAACGCCGATATAGTCTTGAACGCCGATACCGACTGACGACGTGGAGGTTGTCCGGAATCACTCATGGTGGTCTCGTTGATAATACTTTTGTACTATTTAGGATAACGACGTGGAAATTGAACGTCAAGTCGAAAGGTCAATCCCTTGATCACGTAGAGACGTAGTATGCTAAGTCTCTACATTTTCCCATTCCCTATTCCCCATTCCCTATTCCCGCTTCGCGTAGCGCTATAATTTCGCGATCGCTTTATCAGGAGATAGACCGATCGCCTTCAATCAAATACCGTGGTACATACGATCAAATAGCGTGACACGCGACAGATATCCAGGGAGATTTACGCAAAATCCTCAAAGAAGCCTTTGACCGCGAGGGCATTGTCATGCCCGTGGCTTCAGTCGTGGGTGTGCCCCCTACATCAGACAGTGGATTCTACTACATAAAAAACACGGGAAAAATCCTGCCGGATTAAATCCGATTGCTGTATGTAAAACCAAAGAACTTCTCCTGATAGAGATATTTGGAGCAGCATCGTATCCAGTGGGCCATCAAGTCCCTCAAAACCCGTCGAATACTCCCGTGGATCTTCTTGGGGAAAGAGAGTACAGCCACCGAGCTGGGCAGATATGCGAGTATATCTACGGGTAGAATCTTCAGGTTTACCTGTAGTCGTTTCTTCAAACTTCCCTTCCCAAGAATAATCGTCATAGGCTTCCCTGAATTCATCAATGAAGCGACTCGCAGCTTGGCGATCGCTCCGATCGAGATCATGAAACATCACCTCATAAAACTGATAGTCCTCTGATGGCATGAATTCCTTACCAGAACTCCACTGAATTGCTGAACAAGTGGGGGGATATGCGTACACAATGCTAAAATCTGCTACTGCGTCCAGATCTCTAAGCTCTGGGTTTTTGTCGGGCAAGAAGTCAAAGTTGGTTTCTAGATTGGCCTCATCCATATCTGGATCAGCAAAATAGCGGATACAGAAGGTTGTTTGTTGAAACCAGTCAGTATTATCAAATTCACTATAATGTTCGTGGAGACAACCGTAATAGCCACTATCGGCAATAAAAACCTGAAGAATCCCCTGCTGTGGAAATGGCTCCGCAGGTGGCGCTTCGGCAAAATTAATCTGAATCAGCAGATGCAAATACTCCCCGTCTGGTGTTTGAGGATAGCTCATCCCCTTGGGCAAATAGGGCAAGCCAGCCCGACTGATTTGCTCTCCCGGAAACTTACTACTCCACCAAGTTAAAGTATCGTCGGGAACAAGGTCAATCCCAAGATAAGGTTTAATGGCTGCTTCGATGCGATCGCGATAACGTTCTAGAATGGCTGGCATTACTCTCCTGATCACATAATTTGAGGATTCTGCGTCTAGAGGAGAATTAACAGCAGCCCAAGCCCTGCGCCACATTGGGTCAAGATTCGTTGTTTCATCAATCTGAGTTCCAAGAAGGTTTGCCTTACTCAAATCGACTCCCGTTAAATTAGCACCTTTGAGGTTGGCATTTTCCAAATTTACCGATGTCAAGTCAGCATGACTCAAGTTAGCCCCCGCTAGGTTAAATTCTGACAAATCCTGGCGACTGAGGTCAAGATTTTGTAACTCTAAATCCTCATGGGTTTGATTGAGAACAGCTATAACCTTGCGCCAACTGGCAGCCATTTGGGTTTGTTCATCAATGATTGCTCCTTTTAGGGTGACTTGATTGAGGGTTACTCCCTGGAAATTGGCTCCTTTTAAGTTGGCATGATTCAGATCGCTCTGAGTTAATTGCGCTTGCTGAAAATTGGCATGACTGAGATCGGAATGGCTAAAGTTTAGTCTAGATAAAGAAGTGTTCGCAAAATTGGCTCCCTTAAAACTAATGTGGCTGAAATCATCTCCTTGACCGAAGCGAGCACCTTGAAAGTTGGCGCGATCGCACTTAGCTCCTTGCAGTTTAATTTTAGCTAAATTAGCATTTTCTAAATTTGCCCCTTCTAAATTAGCATTAGTCAGATTAGCCCCACTGAGATTAGCATGATTCAGATTGGCATGACTGAGGTCAGAGTTGCTCAAATTTATTCCAATTCCAGTTAGTCCAGCCAAAGACGTATTCGCAAAATTCGCCCCCTTGAAACTAATCTGGCTCAGATTGTCAGTCTGATGGGGTTGATCTTTGAATTGATAATAAAAGCGAACCCCTTGAAAATTAGCGCGATCGCACTTAGCTCCTTGCAGTTTAATGGCGGCTAACTTGGCATTTTCTAAATTTGCTTCTTCTAAGTTGGCATTATTTAAATTAGCATCGTTGAGATTAGCGTTGCTTAAATCAGCCTGTTGTAAATTGGCGTTAGTCAATTTAGCCTGATTCAGGTGAGCATTACTCAAGTTAGCTTGAGATAAATCGACCCCAGTTAAATCAGCACCTTGCAGACTAGCAGAACTTAGATTGACTCCCGATAAATTAAGTTCAGCAAAGTCAGTTTTAGGGTTTAGTCCAATTTCTATGGCTCGTTTCAGGAAATTATCAGCACTTTCTTGACGCAGAAGATCAACAATTTCTTGGCGTTCGGTTCGGGTTAATTGACCTTGGTGTTGCGGCTGTGTCGATTGATCGGGATGATTCGATTCGTCGTCAAATGCACTATTTCGCCGTCTGCGACGACGTGGAGGTTGTCCGGAATCACTCATGGTGGTCTCGTTGATAATACTTTTGTACTATTTAGGATAACGACGTGGAAATTGAACGTCAAGTCGAAGGGTCAATCCCTTGATCACGTAGAGACGTAGTATGTTAAGTCTCTACATTTTCCCATTCCCTATTCCCCATTCCCCATTCCCTATTCCCGCTTCGCGTAGCGCTATAATTTCGCGATCGCGGTGTGGTTTAATGACTTTTTTAACGGTTTCAGACATACTATAATTCGTGCGGACAATTTGAGGACAACGGAGACAGGCAGCTTTTCCTTCCTGTTGCCACCATCGACAATCTTGACGAATGCGACAGGGTGGTAAGTCTTTCACCACTGTCGGTAATCCCTCGACAATTTGTTGAATAAGATGGCATTGATGTCCATCAAAATGTTGACACCCCCGTTCCCAGCAAGGAGCAGCGATTCGATAGACTTCGGTTGGATCAACGGGTTCAGATAATGCTAGTAATTCATCCGTTATTGGCTGAGGTTCCCGCAGATATGCTACTTGTGGACTGTCAACAGTGCCACCTACTATACCGAAGACAACGCTATCTTTAGTATCAGGGGGAGCGCTAGGACAGAGTGAAGATTTACTATCTTTGGGATGTGCCGTTTTTGACGGTATTGGTGTTGCCTGACTCGGCTGTGTTCTATCTTTTCTTGAATTAGCCATTTCCCTTAAAGAATGAGAATTTATTTGGAATTTAACGATGAGACAACGGGGTTTAATTTTTGGAAGCAAATATTTGATTGAATTAACGCTGTCGATTCATTTTATTTTTCAACCATTGTCTCAGTAAACCTAACGTTTTAGTCGGTGGATCGTTAGCTATATCAGCTTTAGAGTTATTCCCCGCCTGATCATTAACTTGGTCTACAGATATTACACCCGCTGTTTCCGGAGGAGCCACTGCTGAGCCTGCTGGCATTGGTGCTGTGCCTGCTAAAAGAATACCGTGACTATCGGCACTGGCTATTTCTCGACGCCCTAACGCGCGATCGACGGCTCGCTCAATCGCTTCCCCTAATTCTTTCGAGTCAATTTCAAGGTCAAACTTGAGATAAATTTGTAATTCTGGAGGCAAATAAGTTTGTAATTCTTGTTTCTCTTTCTCATTAACCTGTTGAGAGAGTAAATTATAGGCTATTAACTGTAAATCACCTGTCTCGTTTTTTACTACTTGGCGTAGCACATCTTTCCCCGGCTGACCATAGTTGAGCGCCTCGTCTAAAGCCGCCATTCTGATTTCTTCAGACTCACTCGTCAAACGTTGTTTAACTCCCTCTAAGCCACCCAGTACACCAGAATTTAATGGGAAACCTTGTCCGCCTAAAACGGCGTCATTGGGATTGGGTTGATTGGAATTGGCTGTCATAGGTTACGATTGTTGTCGGTGTATTTAAGAAAAGGAAAGGGCGACCCAATCAAATTGAGTGGACTTGGATAGTTCAGTGATACAAGCGGGTCGCCCCTACACAGGTTTTATTCTGTTCCATTACGGAGTTGGGCAGATTTATTGCGAAAAATTAGCCCTGCTATTCTCCATAATGTTCACCCCTGACTTTACCCCGAAACACAATGTATTGATAGATGTTGTATGCCAACATAATCGGAATCAGAACGCCGATAAAGATGATCATGAACACCAGCGCACTGGGGTCAGCAGCGGCATCATAAATGGTGATTTGAGTGGGGATAATGTAGGGAAATACAACCAAGGCTAATCCTAGGAATGTCAGTAAAAACAGGAGAATCGTCCAAATTAATGGTGTTCTCTCTTCCTGTCGATCCAGACTTCTCCAGAGTAGCCAAATTAGGGTAATTCCCAGGAGCGGGATAGCGGCGAAGATATACACTTGAGGTTGAGAAAAAAGACGCGATCGCGCATATTCATAAAAGATAGGCGTGGTAATCGTAATTACGATCGCACCAATTAGCGTGGTGATCGCGGCAATTCTAGCAGTCTTATAATGGGTGGTTTGTAATTCTCCCTCTGTTTTCAAAACCAAATAGGTTGAGCCAATCAACACATAGCCTTGAATCAATGTCAACGCCACAACAACAGATTGCCAGGTGAGCCAATCCCAAGTGCCGCCAATAAAATGACCCGCTTGATCAACCGTAATTCCTGATAGTACAGCCCCCAAAGAAAATCCTTGACCCAGTGCTGCACTAAAACTGCCGACACCAAAGGCTAAATTCCAGAAGAACTTGCGATCCGCTTGTTCGCGAAACTCAAACGCCACCGCCCGAAAGATAAAGCCAAACACCATTAAGAAAATGGGGATGTACAAGGCATTTAAAATCGTGCCGTAGGCTAAAGGAAATGCGCCAAACAACCCGCCTCCCATAATCACCAGCCAGGTTTCGTTAGCATCCCAAACATTACCTAAACTGGTCATTAAAATACCCCGGCGTTCCTCAGTTGAAGAGGTCAAGGATAAAATGCCCACCCCTAGATCAAATCCATCTAGCATCACGTAGAGGAAGAGAAACAAGGCTAAAATGGCAAACCAAACTTGGGGAAGAAAATAGGATAATGTCTCCATATAACCTCCTACTGTTGCGTTTCTAGGGGACGTTCATCGGGAATAAATTGTCCCGGAGCAGTGTTGACTCCTTCTTGAGTTTCAGAACTCGGTAAAGGGAGGTTGAAATTGGGACCTCGGCGGATAATTCGACTGCCGAAAAATAAAGCGGCACAAAATAATAGGGTATAAACCCCACTGAAACAGAGTAACGAGGTTAACACATTACTGGCTGGAACATTAGACACGGCATCTACGGTGCGGATCTGCCCATAAACCGTCCAGGGTTGTCGTCCCACACAGCGAACAATCCAGCCGGATTCAACCGCAATATAACCCAGGGGTGCGGCAAAAATCCAGGCAAACAGAAGCCAACGCTGCTGGGTAATGTTTTCCGGCGAAAGCTTACCCCGTAGCCATTGCAGTACACTCACCAGCATTAATCCGGCGAAGAAGAAACCAATGGCAATCATAATCCGGAAAGAATAGTAGATTAACCCTAACAGATGGGGTCGATCTTCGGGTTTCCATTCCTTCAATCCCAATACAGGTTCTGGTAATTCTTTTTTGAATTCCAGGATATATCCCAACGCATTGGGAACTTTAATTTCCCAATCATTTTGTTCAGCGGTTTCATTCGGCAATGCCAAAAGACTCCAATCTGCCGCAACGCCTGCGGGTATGGTTTCCCACTGTGCTTCCATCGCCGCTAGTTTAGACGGCTGATGATGATATACTTGTTCGCCACTTAAATGTCCAATATAGATCTGTAAGGGGGCGACTGCGATCGCAACGGCTAAAACAATTTTCAACGCCTTAGAAAAGAAGGCTGAATGGCGTTTGTTGAGAATGTACCAAGCGCTAATCCCGCCAATCACAAACAGTGATGTCTCCAGGGTGCCAAAGAACATGTGTAAGACACTGTTCATCATGAAGGGATTAAAAATTGCCTGAAAATAATCACTGACAATAAACTTACCATCAACAAATTCTCCCCCGGCTGGAGTTTGCATCCAGGAATTGGCAGCTAAAATCCAGAACGTGGATAAGTTCGCCCCGAATGCTACAAGGATAGTGGCAACGTAGTGCATGATGGGATGAACCCGCTGCCAACCAAACACCATAATCCCCAAAAACGCCGCTTCTAGCATGAACGCCATCGACGCTTCAAAGCCGAGAATGCTGCCAAAAAAATTACCAACCGCCTCGGAAAAGGATGCCCAGTTGGTGCCAAACTGAAATTCCATCGGCACACCTGTGGCGACGCCGATGCCAAAGTTGAGGACATACAGCTTCGACCAGAAGCGAGCATGGTAATAATAATCCGGATTGCGCGTCTTCAGCCATAGTCCTTCCACGATAACCAGGTAAATCCCCATCCCTGTGGTGAGAACGGGCCAAAGCATGTGAAAAATAGCTGTCACCGCAAATTGCAGACGTGACAGCACGACGGTATCAGACAAAAATTCCATAACCTTCCGTTACACGACCTGAATATGGACTAGAAAACCTGCGATCAGGCTCATGACCCGATTCATTATCATGCTAACGCGCTGAAACCGTTACCACGAGAGGCATTGTAAAGTTTCAATAACAATATAGTCGGATATAGTCATGTTTAGTAATATATAGACATAAAAGGCTCAGACTATTTGCTCGCGGATGTACGGATTAAGAAGGTCGAAACGGAAAACCGAAAAGATTAAGCCCGAGTTAAAATCTCACGGACAATAATGCTACTAACCCAAAGACATATAATCAAAAAAGGGCATCGTTTTTGGAGGTCGATAGATCGCTTGTCTTGGCAGTCTAAAAATCTTTACAACTCAGCCAATTATCTCATCCGTCAAAACTGGATTTATGGTCAGGGGTATTTGACTTATAATCAGATGGCTTCCTTGATGAAAGATACAGAACAATATAAAGCATTACCCGCTAAAGTATCACAGCAAGTTTTAAGGGGATTAGATCGGAACTGGAAATCTTTTTTCGCCGCGAACTCTGAATTTAAAAAGCATCCAGATAAATTTATAGGTAGACCGAAAATCCCTGGCTATAAAGATACTAAAAAAGGACGAAATCTTCTAATTTATACAATTCAAGCGATCAGTAAAGGAGCTAGAAAAAAAGGATTAGTCAAGCTATCAGGAACTAATATTGAGTTGACCAGTCAAGTGGCTAACCGTATAGCAGAAGTGAGGATTGTCCCCAAGTGCGATTGTTATGTAATCGAGGTGATTTATGAAGAAAAAGAACAGTTCTTAACCCCAAATGAAAAGATAGCCGCGATAGATTTAGGCATAGATAATTTGATGGCTGTAACTTCAAATCAACCGGAGTTTACTCCTTTGTTGATTAATGGCAGACCGTTAAAAAGCCTAAATCAATTTTATAACCAGCGTCGAGCTAAGTTACAATCTCTCTTAAAAAGCAATCGTCAAAGTTCCCAGAGAATTCGTCGTTTAACCCGTTGCCG
>NZ_JAVJTO010000032.1:0-5535 GCF_040220235.1 Coleofasciculus sp. B1-GNL1-01 | reverse complement strand
TGTAACTCACGCCGTTATCTCAGCAGCGGCAACCAGTTTAATACTACAATCAGCCGATCCAGTTGTCCTGGGGACAGCGGTGTTAACCAGTCAACTCCCCGACATCGACACCACAGACAGCGCCATCGGTTCCATGTTCTTTCCTCTGGCTCAATGGATAGAGCGACGATTTCCGCATCGCAGCATTACTCATAGCCTACTCGCCACCGGGGGCATCGCCCTACTGAGTTACCTGTCCTGGCTAGTGTTTGGCGGCTTCTCCTGGAAGGTTGCGATCGCTATTCCTCTAGGTCACTTAATCGCCTGCTTTTCCGACACATTCACCAAACAAGGGGTGCAATTATTCTTCCCAGAACCAGCCTGGTGTGTGTGTGGAAGTAACCCACGACGGCGATTGAGAACCGGAGGGCATGGGGAATACTGGGTAATGGCTTTCTCGGTTCTATGCCTGGTGGTGAGTCTGCACATTTCCGGCACCGGTGGAATCGTGCAGAAGGCTACAACCTCACTAGGATTGAAAGATCCTAGCATCATGCAAACTTATAACCAAAACGCCGCCAATCATAGGATATGGGCAGAAGTTGAGGGATATCGAGCCAGCGATCGCTCCCCCGTTTCTGGTCGATTTCTGGTCGTTGGCGAAGACTCCGGGTTTATCTTAACTGATGGAACAAAAGTCCATCATGTCGGAAAATCCCTGATTACCTCATCGCTCAAGCTGGAGGTAGGCAAACCTGTCACAGTTACCACTCAACAACTCACCTTTGACGATGAGGAAGTCAATCCCAAGTTAAAAACAGTCACGGGCGAAGCTTATTTAAATGGTTCTGTCGATATCGATATGCCCGAAACCGTCACAGCAGCCGGGGAAATGCTCACCCTAAACGGTTCTAAAGTCACCTTGAACTATTGCCCTGTATCCCTTGCTATGCAAGCCTTGGAGAACCAATGGGCGATTGGAGCGCTGGAGGTGAAGACCTATGAATAAGTGGCTAATCATTGCCCTCGTCGGGCTGTTACTGTTCACCAATGGGAACAAAGTCTCTAGAAAAATAGAACCCGCGATCGCGGGTAATGATGTAGAGACGCGCCATGGCGCGTCTGTACTAGAAAAAAATGACCAGATCACCGGGGACGATACTAAATCTCTAGAAAAATCTGCCCCGGCGCGAACTCGAACCCGTCACACCGTATCCGCCACCGTCGCCAAGCTGGAGAACATCCAAGTCAAAGAAGGCGATAGAGTCAAAATCGGTCAAGTCCTGGTGGATAACCCGGATGAGAGGAAATTTCTAGAGACTAAACGTAGGGAATTAGAACTCGCGATCGCAACCAATCAACCTGTCCCGATTCCACCCTCACCCCCCATAGCCGATTACTCAGCAGAAGTCGCGGCGGTTGAATCAGCGAGGGCGATGTTAGCCAGTTTAAATCAAACCCCATTACCCGAATATCGGTTTACCACTACTGAACTGATCCAAGTGATGGACAGAGACATTATTCGGGAACGTCAAGAGCTTGCGTTGGAGCGCGTAAGGTCTGAACAAACCTTAAATCAAGCGATCGCCAACCTACAAACCGCCAAATCAGATTACCAGCAGCGACTGAACGATTACCAGTCCAAAGTGATGGAAGTTGAGCGAGAGAACCAAGAACGACAGTTAAAGCAAGCTAAATTCAGACGCGATTTAGCTGAACTAGACCTACGCAAGGACTACGCAAGCACTACGCGAAGTCCGTACACGGGCAGAGTACGACAAGTGAAAGTCCTGGGGCAATCAGAATCTGGGTTAAAAGTCGAGATTACCTTACTGGTGAGTGAATGATGAAACCCACGCCCCAAGCACTGCACAAGTCCTGAGTAAGCACTGCACAAGCACTGCATAAGCCCTAAACAAGCCCTAAACAAGCCCTATTTTAGAAGAGGTGCTGACAATGAAACGAATTATCGGAGCGATTACCTTAATAATTGGAGTAGGAGCGATCGCGATCGGTGTTAACTCCCAAAAACTCCCTAGAAAAACTCCCCCAAACTCCCTTTACTGTCGTTTAACTCCCGGCAGCGTGTACGACGGCGACACATTCCGAGCCACCTGCGAAGGAGAAACAGAGGAACTCAAAGTTAGGCTATGTGGGATTGACGCACCAGAGAAAGACCAGGCGCTGGGAATCGAATCCCGCGATACCCTAAGAGAATTAATGGGGATTCATTCTGACCTTTTCCTGGTGGTAGTGGATCGCGACAGATACGGGCGCAAAGTGGCAGAAGCCTTTGTTCCCACAGGTCGAGGGGAAGAGGAGATTTTTATCAACGCAGAGATGATCCGACGCGGCATGGCTTGGCACTATGAGCGCTATTCCCAGAACTGTCCGAACTGGGATGTTTTTGATCAGATGGTCACTGAAGCGAAGGAGAAACGGTTGGGGATTCATGCCAAGTCTGATTCGGTACCGCCTTGGGAATGGAGGAAGCGGTAGCGATCGCACTCCTCCCCATCCCTATAAAATATCAGTAGCGATCGCCACCCTGGAACAATGCCCATCCACCGTCAGCGTTATCCTACGAATTGGTCAGACATTGCCCAACGAGTTAAAGCAGTTACTCCCCTACATAGCATTGGGGGTTTCCACCATCAGGGCGAGAATACGCCGATCTTTCTCCACACCGTCTGCCTCGGCTGTCCGTATCGTATGGACATTGACAGTCTCCTGATATTGAACTGCGAATTGGGCTTCCTATTTCTGGAGTAGGCGATTCACTTGGAGTTGAAAGTTCGACTGGATTTGGCGACACTTCAGGAGGTTGACTTGTTCCGTTCAGCGTCACAAAATCTTCACGAATCCACCCCTGAGCGCCTGAACGAGGGAACTTCACCAAATACCAAGTTGAGCCATCGTCACCTGTTTTCTTTTCGATGATTCCTACACGATCGCCTACCAGCCCATACCCCAAACGCTTGCCACTTAGAGAAGGAGTCTCTCTAAGGTTGATTTGGGAATTGGGGTCAGTAGCCGTTAGAACTGCTTCCGATGTGACTGTTGCGGTTTCTGTTGCGGAACTAGCTCTGGAAGACTGTTGATTACCCGATGGCAAAGTATTGCGATCTAAAGTTGAGTTAGCTCCAGGTTGAGAAGGTTGTTCCACTTCAGGCTTTTCAGCCGCCCTTTGCTGCGGTGTGAGGGAAGGGCTAGGCGACGGAGAAGGTGGTGGAGTTGGCGACTCTAAGTTTGGTGAGCTAGTTGACGGATTGGTAGCTTGGTTAGCTGTTTGCTGTGGAACCAACAGAGAGCTAAAGCCTAGTAATACAAAAAACAAAACCGTTGCCAATCCATACGTTATTAGAGCTTTTATGCGAGTTGGAGAGGTAGTGGGGATTACTAGACTTGGACGAATTAACCCAACTATGAGCGCTATTGGCGACAGTAAAAATAAGAGGAGGAGAGCCAGAAACAAGAGATAGTAGAAAAACACATTAACGGATGAAAGGAGTAATAATCCTAACAAAATTGCTGTCACAAAAAACAGAGATTTAGCCCAAGATTTAAGAAAACGCAGCGCATTATATTGGCTTGTCATACGCCCCTGTTCCACAAGGTTAGCAGCTTGTTTCTTAAGCCACTGGTTATTATTGAGTGGAGCGTCGAGAAGCTGCGAAAGCTGGAGAAAAATTTTTTTGGGGATTTGAAGTAATGTTTTAACCGCTTCTTCTTGCTGTCTTTTACGTTTTTCTTCCTCCCGCCTACGTTCCTCTTCCTCTTGGCGTTTCCGTTCTTCTTCGGCTTGGATTCGAGCCTTAACTCCCTCTGGATCGAGTAAGTATTCGTCAGCTAAAATTTTCAGTCGATCGCCTTCTAGAATTAACTCGTCAATGACGGCTTTTAAGTCCAAGTAAGGCTCTCGAGCCTTTTGTTTAGAACGTTGAACGGCGCGTCGTTTGTCAGCTCTTAGGCTTCCAGCTACTTTACGCTTGCCCACAATGTCAAAAACGATAGAGCCAAGGCTATCGGCGCTTGATTGTGCGGCTTGCTGATTGATACTCCGTATAGTTGCCGACAACTTTTTCTTAACAGCTCGAAGTTGTTTTTGGGCTAGCGTAATTTGCTTAATCTGTTGCTTTACTGATTCCGGGGTATCTAGCGTTAAAGAAAGTTTTTCGGCGGACTGCCGAATCTCTTCATTGATATCCATACCGTTTGTTTAATGATTAGTGCAAACCAAGCGACCCAAGAGGAAGTAGTATGCTTACTAGAGAATTAGGTACTAGACTCTAAGCCTTATCCAAGCTACTTCTTATTAAGCCTAGGCAAAAAACTGCTACGTTGACCTCCGTAAATTTACAGATTTTGTCAGTAATTTTCCGCATGGCTAGTCATCCTCTTTAACCTCAAGTTGGTAAATTCTCAAACTCGGATGCTCCCCCATCAAGCGCCAGTAACAACCCCTAGGCGGTGGAGAGGGTCTGTCGCCACATCGATACAGAAATACTAGCTCATCTTTAAGTAGCTCTGTAAGAGTGATCTTCAATAAGTTTTGGTCGCCACAGTCCCAAATTACATGAGATCTTCCCCAGTATCCCGCGTTGAGGAGGCTGACACACAGCCACTCCATCACTGATTGAATCTGCTCTGGGGGTAAACCGCAGCTACTCTGCCCAGGGTAAAACTAGCCAACGTCCCACGAGGGGCAATCTAGATGATATTGCAGCTTTCAGTATTTGAGAACAGATGAGTCGCTATTCATAAATTATCGCCCAAATCCATACCCCAGATGCTTTTCAGCCAAATCAGTCAATCCGCCCAAATGTTTTAGCAGGGTTAATTCGTCAACTATGTCCCCAACCGGGAATAGCTAATTGGACACTTGCCTATACAGCATAGTTAATTCATAAATTATCATGATCAAAAATTCCAAAAGCCAAACAAACTGTTTTATCAGTTTCCGAGTTACTGTAATTGTCGCCGTTTGTGTTACAACGTTGGTTCTCGGCTATAAAGCGATAACCCAGCCTGAATTCAAAGGTCGCGTTGATTTTGAGTTTAAACACAAAGAATCCCAGTTAAAAATGGGCATTGAACGCGAATAATAGTTGTTAGCTCAAGACCTGTTTGGTTCACGATTCATCAACAAAACGTCCCCAGGTTGTCAGCAATCTGGGGACTCTTAGCCCAAATCCTAATAAGCTCCCATCCCCCAAAGCTCATTCATCCTCCTTAAACTCAAGCTGATAAATCCTCAAACTGGGATGTTCCCCTATCAGCCGCCAGTACGAATGCTCCGGAGGGGGCGAGGGTCGTGAGCCGCATCTGTAGAGAAAGATTGGCTCTTTCTTCAATAGAGCGATGAGGATAATTTTACTCCAATCTTGATCGCCCCAATCCCAGAAGAGATAAGACTCTCCAAAGTATCCCGCGTGTAACAGGCTGGCAAATAACCATTCCATCACCGACTGAATCTGTTCTGGGGATAAACCGCAGCTACTCTGCCCATAGGTTTGAATGGTTGGCTTGTTGGGTTTCGTGAAGGAGCGGATTAGG
>NZ_JAVJTO010000031.1:0-107365 GCF_040220235.1 Coleofasciculus sp. B1-GNL1-01 | reverse complement strand
GGGAGGCGCTCGTCCCCCATTGGGGGGTCTGGGGGGCTAGTCCCCCAGATACAACTGCTATCTTTGACCCTATCTGTAACAAGAAGAAATGGGCTAAAAGCCGGATGGCTCAACACTTCAGCTAGTTTGTCACCCCCTGAGACGGTTGCCTTTTCTTTCAGAGGGGAAATGAGCTTCAACATCAGACGTATCCGTTACTCGCTCAGAATGCCATCCTAAATCAATCCGAGGACGCAGTTTATCAATACGTTGTTGTCTATCGATACCAGAGTGCGATCGCACATACTCCAATAATGCCCAAAGTGCTTGTTTACCCGGTGCAATTTCGCCATAGTCCGCTAGCTTTTCCACCATCTCCGGGATAAACGTTGCAACAGCACCATTCCAAGTGATGCGTTGTAACACCGATGCATCATTACCCAGCGCTAGGATTAGGATCGAGCGACGGCTGCGCTCATCTTCCATGAAGGGTTGGAGAAGTTCAACTAACTCATTGATGGTGTTCGCGTCTAATTTCACCGTCAAATTAACCTTTTACCCGTACCATTCCCATAAGCAAACTATAGCTTAATCGCTGGGAAATCTGTGGGAACCAATTGAGTCAAGGGCGACCCGACCCAATTGAGTAGATTGGTATTGTTAATTAGAGTAAGCGGGTCGCCCCTACAGGTTGTTCATTAACTTAGAAATCAAGTCTGAATCTTCATCGCTTGTCAAAGGTTGAATACGTTGTTCGGCATTTAAACCGTAATGTAAACAACGGCAAAATCGTTGTAATGCGTTAAGCGAAGCCATGCCGCAGGCTTTGCATCTTGCTCGCTACCCATTCCCAATTTAAATGCGTGACAGCTTAAAACCGTTAAAGTCTCTCTCCTGTCAGCCACTTGTCCAAACTGAGATAAAAAGCTGACAACTTCGACAGAAGCAACCATCTCCAGAACCGTCTAAGTCTAGCCGCGCCAAGATGCTATTCACTTGCGGTACATTTGCCAACGCCTCTGCAACTAAGCCTCTGCGATCGCAGAGGCAAAGTCTGGTAAATTTTGCACAATGCGGGTTAGTCGATGGAAGTCAGGCTGGGATAGGATAGCTGAATGGTCACAGTTACTGCTCCTATGCAAGAGAACGACTACATTTTGGCTCAAGACGAGCCAAATATGTCCCAATTGCTTAACAGAAACGGGCAAGAAACTATGATCAGAGCGTATCCATTCATGTAATCACTGCGGCTACACAACCGACAGAGATGTAGCCGTAGCTCAAATAGTCTGTATTAGAGGACTTGCAGCCGTGAGACACACGGTTGACCCTGAGCGACTTGTATCGAGCGGAGTCGAGATAAGCCGAAGGGTCAAGATGCTTTCTGAGGGTAAATTCATCGGAATCCCTGCGACGGAAGAATCACCGCTATTATAGGGCGGTGAGTGTCAATCAATTGGAGTATTCTTTGCTGATGAATTTACTCAGAGGTCGATTGCAACGCTTAACCCAACAGTTACCTGATTTAGTGGATCAACTCCCTGATGAAAGCTTGGCAGACGCCTGGAAAGTTCTGCAACCGTTCTATTATGACTTGTATATGCTCTGTGCCATGCAAGAATCCATGCGAACAATTCGACCCGGAGATGCGATGACTCGTGAAGAGGCGCTGCGACTGCTAAATCTGCCCTAAAATCTTTGCAGAAAGACTAGAATGATTCGTGGGGAATCGGGGTATATCCTGTGAGTCTAGAAGTACGCTATGCGCGGTCTTTTTTACAAGATCTCAAAAGCCTAGAGTCGGCTGCCTATCAGCAGGTCTATGACGTGGTTTTTGAGAAGTTCATGCATCTCAGAAGCATTCATGACCTGCCAGGGCTTCACCCCATCGGCTCAGATGCTATTTTTTACCGATTTACCATCGACAACTATATGGTAGGGATTGAAGTGACGGGTCACATCGTCAAGTTTTTGCGCGTGTTGCCCAAGCCGTATATTTGAAAGGCTTTCAGCAGGCAGAGGCAAAGAGAGCTGGGGGAGCAGAGGGAGCTGGGGAAGCTGGGGGAGCAGAGGAAGCTGGGGAAGCAGAGGGAGCTGGGGAAGCTGGGGAAGCAGAGGGAGCTGGGGAAGCTGGGGGAGAAGGGGAAACCATTGGAACACTTGTTGGTAGGGGAGGGTTGAGGAACGTAGGCGAAGTATTCTCGAAGAGTTGCAACCTAGTAACCCAACTCTTCAGACGGCAGATACAGCTGATAAGATTAAGCCACTGGAAAAGGAAAACTGACAACTGATCCCCGGACAACATACACTTGTGATTGGAAAAACAGGAATTTGAGAAGCTACTTATGGACGCCGCTGCACTCTGGCAACGCTATCAGGACTGGCTCTATTACCACCAAGGGTTAGACTTTTACCTCGACGTCAGCCGTATGCGATTTGATGATGCCTTTGTCGAGGCGATGCGACCTAAGTTTGAGAAGGCATTTCAGGATATGGAGGCATTGGAAAGGGGCGCGATCGCCAATCCTGATGAAAATCGGATGGTGGGTCACTATTGGTTACGAGATCCTGACATAGCGCCCACCCCCGAACTACGT
Organism: Coleofasciculus sp. B1-GNL1-01; assembly: GCF_040220235.1. NCBI lineage: Bacteria > Bacillati > Cyanobacteriota > Cyanophyceae > Coleofasciculales > Coleofasciculaceae > Coleofasciculus > Coleofasciculus sp. B1-GNL1-01. Next base: position 104,789 of record NZ_JAVJTO010000031.1, on the reverse strand, counting down.
CAAGATATCCTCACTGTCTTAGAGAAGATTGAATCCTTTACCACTAAAGTCCATAGTGGTGATATTCATCCCCCAGGTTCATCTAGATTCACTGATATTCTTTCCATCGGCATTGGCGGTTCAGCATTGGGTCCTGAGTTTGTCGCCGATGCCCTTGCTCCTAACGTCCCGCCCTTGGCGATTCATTTTATAGATAACACAGATCCGGCAGGGATTGATGCCACTATTGCTAAACTGCAAGATCGTCTGGCTAACACACTTGTCTTGATAATTTCTAAATCTGGAGGAACGCCGGAAACCCGCAATGGCATGATTGAGGCAAAAAAAGCTTATGAATCCCAGAAACTAGACTTTGCTGCCCATGCCGTGGCGATTACGGGTGAAGATAGTAACCTAGAGAAACTGGCAAAATCTGAAGGGTGGCTGGCGACGTTTCCTATGTATGACTGGGTAGGAGGACGCACCTCAGAAATGTCAGCAGTGGGATTGTTACCCGCCGCACTGCAAGGGATTGATATCCGCCAAATGCTGGCAGGTGCCAAAGAAATGGATAGTGCTACCCGTATCCACAATCTCCACGAAAACCCGGCGGCGCTGCTGGCACTTTCCTGGTATTTTTCGGGGAATGGTCAGGGTGAAAAAGATATGGTGGTTTTACCTTATAAAGATAGCCTGCTGCTATTTTCTCGCTACCTCCAGCAGTTAGTGATGGAATCCTTGGGTAAAGAAAAAGACCTCGATGGTAATACTGTACATCAGGGAATCGCCGTTTACGGCAATAAAGGCTCAACAGATCAACATGCCTACGTGCAGCAGTTGCGCGAAGGGGTTCCTAATTTCTTTGTCACCTTTATTGAAGTGTTGCGCGATCGCGAGGGACACTCCCCACAGCTAGAAGCCGGGGTAACGTCCGGTGACTATTTATCCGGTTTATTACAGGGAACCCGAAAAGCGTTGTATGACAATCAACGAGATTCGATTACCGTAACAATTCCCCAAGTCAATCCTCGCACGGTTGGAGCGCTGATAGCTTTATATGATCGGGCTGTAGGATTGTACGCCTCCCTGGTGAATATCAACGCTTACCATCAACCTGGAGTAGAAGCCGGGAAAAAAGCCGCCTCTGCAATTTTGGATTTACAGAAACGGGTAATTCAGGTGTTGCAGGATCAAGGAGAACCGATGTCTTTATCACAGTTGGCACAGAAAGCGGGGGCGACTGATCAGATAGAAGCCATTTATAAAATTCTGCGCCATCTCCACACCAATCAACGGGGTGTAGTTTTAGAAGGAAAACTGGGAGAACCGAGTAGCTTAAAAGTGTCTGCTGTTTAATCCTAAAGGGAGTCTTTTTCCCGAAAAACGGGTAAATTATAAAGTAGTGGGAGCATCTTGCTCCCTAATCTTGCTCCCTAATCTTGCTCCCTAGTCTTGCTCCCTAATCTTGCTGTTACCATAACCACTGCCACCAATGACGATTAGCCTTCTTATGAGTGCGGAGAATGGATAAATTTTTGCGAAAAATAGCCGTATTAGGATGCTCGTGTCCTAAGTGCTGTTCACTCAAACTTAATGCCTGAACTAATAGGGATTCTGCATCTCTGTAGCGTTTTTGAGCATTGTAGAGTCCGGCTAAATTATTAATGCTAGTTGCCACAGCCGGATGACAATTGCCTAAAAGACGTTTTCTCACCTCTAAAGCTTGCAAATAAAGGGGTTCAGCTTCACTGTAGCGACCTTGAGCATAGTACAATAATCCCAAATTGTTGAGGCTACTGGCAACATCAAGATGGCAATTGCCTAAAAGACGTTTTCTCACCTCTAAAACTTGCAAATAAAGAGGTTCAGCTTCACTGTAGCGACCTTGAGCATAGTACAGTCCTGCCAGATTATTTAAGCTGGTGGCAACATCAAGATGATGATTGCCTAACAGATGTTTTTTCACCTCTAAAGCTTGCAAATAAAGGGGTTCAGCTTCACTGTAGCGACCTTGAGTATAATAAAGTCCTGCCAAATTATTCAAGCTAGTGGCAACATCAAGATGTTCCTCGCCAAAAGCGGCTTGGGCGATAGATACGCACCGCCGAAACCAGGATTCTGCCTGATTGCCCACTCCCTGATGCTGATAAAATCTACCTAAGTGATCGAATAGCCAAAGTAAATCCGTTAATCCTTGACCTTTAGAGAATTTGCCCAAACTGTCAAATAAGCAGAGTAAATCTTCATCCCTTACGGCTGATTCTAGGGTGTGGGCTACTTCTTGAATGTGAGGCAGGATCTCCTCCAAAAACGTTATCTGCTCTCGGGTAGGATGATCAGGAATTTTCTGAACCAGTTCAATAAGAATAGCGGTAAAAGCCTGCCTGAAGTCATCAGCCTGAAGTTTTAGGGGTGGTGCTTTATTCTTGCTTTTTTGGGAAACTCCTGAATTAGTAATGTGAGGGTTGTCTCGTTGACACGAACAAGTGGAATTCGTAATCGGAAAATAGAGTTGCTGCTCAATCAGGCAATCTTCAGCAGACCCAGGGACGTCAGGATAAGGGGAGAGAAATGAAGACCATTCTCTAGGAGGTGGCGTCTGCGAGGCTGAATCCTGATCGGAAATTTGCTTTGGCAAAGAAGACTGAGTATCCGGTTGAGGTGGCTGGGAAATCGGCTTGGACGACGCCTGGGGTGGGAACGGAAAAGGAGGGTGAGACACAAAAACGGTGGGTGCATCCAATGTCTCCAGTTTTTTGCGAAAAAACTCCCGAATTAAGGGCTGAACTGTGTAGCAACCCCGGCGATTTGCCACTGACTCAATTAAACGCCACTGATACAGTTGAGTTTGCGCTGCCTCGAGATCGGCTTGTTTCCAATGCAAAACCTCACTGGCATAGTCTAACCATTGCCACCGCCAGAGGGTGGGGGCAAATAAGCTCAAAAGTTGACCAACCTGCTGGCTTAGGGGATTGAGTTCTCTCCAAACCCATTCCAAGATGGTGTTGATTCCCCATTGGAGTGTCGGTTGGCTTGGCGGCTGGCTTGCTGAATCAGGATGTCGCGCTTCCAGCCGTTTGAGCATATCAGTTAAAGACATATCGGGGTGTTTGGCTAAGTATCGCCCGACTAATTCTATGCCTAACGACAGATATCCCAGCCATTCACATAATAGGGGTACAACCGTCTGTGCGCCTCGATCTTGCAACATGCGCTCTTTACCCGCTAGGGCTGTCAAGAGTTTCCACGCTTGTTCGGGTGACAGCACATCTGGGGATTGATCCCCCTTACCGCCTTGATCTGGCTGCTGCATTATCATCTTTCATTTTAAATCGTTCAGATAAATGCTCCTCTACAAAGCGTGACAATCTACTCAGCAAGGAGTAAGGGTTCTGACTCACTGTTTCACAATGGCAACTTGCTCGCAGTCGGTGATGAGTGGTTTCTATCTTTCAGGTTGCAGTCTGAAAGGCACTCAAAGCCGTAAGACAATGTAAAACAAGTAATACAGTTAATATTCTATGATAATTTACGCAAACGCTGCAATCAGCGTCGCGCTGGGAAGTCATTGAAGTAGTGGTAAATTTTTCGGGAAGAATAGATTAAAGATGAGCCTACTGAACTGGTGTTCTACTCAGATATTGCATGAGGAGTCAAAAACCGATTGGCTGGTGATTGGTGCAACTTATGAAATTGAATACTTTAAATTAAACTGATCAGCGATCGCGCCGAGACGCTGATCAAGAATAGTTAATGTTTGTTGAGCTATTTCCTGGGGGACACCGCCATAAAAGGCTTGAGCAATCCCACCTGTAATACAGGCAAGCGTATCACTATCCCCGCCGATAAAAATAGCATTACGAATAGCATCTTCAAAGTCAGTTGATTCAAGAAAAGCGATCATTGCCTGAGGAATAGAACCCTGACAAGAAACTGTTGCAGGTGCAATCTGATCTATCGTTTGATTTAAGTCATAGTTAAATGTGGTTTCAACATAAGACTTGATTTCGGTCTTACTTTGACCTGTCCGGGCTAAAAAAATAGCCGAGGCTGTGGCTTGTGCGCCTTTAATTCCTTCGGGATGATTATGAGTAACCTCTGCACTGCGTTTAGCTTCTTGTAACACCGTATCCAGATCATCAAAGGCAAAACCAATCGGACTAACTCGCATCGCTGAACCATTGCCCCAACTATTGTAAGGTTCTGCATCATCTGATATTCCCCACGCCCGAAAATTCATGCCATATCCAGCATTCGGATACAGGCGACAGTATTCCTTGAGTTTTTCAGTGTAATTTCCTGACGTGAGAAGGGTATCAGCGACGGCGATTGTTAGTACCGTGTCATCGGTAAAATAACGCCTCGGATTAAACAGATCAAATTTTTTAGTTTTGATACTGTGTCCTTCATAAATTGAGCCAACAATATCTCCAGTAATCGCACCTAACATAACTGACCTTTCCTGATTGCACAACCAATAAACCTAAGCCAAAACCGTAGTTCAGCGCGGCTGCAAATACTAACCCGTTCCCAATAAATGAAAAAGCAGATAAGTCGGTAAGCTGTTCGGCATTTAAACCTTAATGTCAATGTTGAGTTTATTTCCACCAACCTACTTACCCTAAACAAAAAACAAATTCAGCCTTCTGCCTTGGAGACTTCTTGGATTAAGTTTCCCGATTCAGGGCAGACATCATCGCCTGTTGACTAACCAGTTGATAAACTTCCCGGAAATATTGCATGACACGACTATCAGCCGCTGCTAAGGGGATTGTCCCTAAGACATCCAATACAGTACGGTTGTCTGGAGGAGGAGTAATGACAACCAGAGAGGGATCAAGAGGTTCTTCGTATTGCCAGAATTGCTCAAGTTTAACTGGGGTATCAACGGCTGCTTCTCCCTCATTTGGTTGGTTCTCTAACCGACTGGATGTAACGGCGGATTGACTGGATTGGGACTCAACCGCTGCTTTTTTATCAGGTTTTAGTTCTACAGTCCCTGTACTCCGTAAATGACGCAAATCATCCAGAATTTGTGCTTTAGTACGTCCTCGTAACTGGAATAAGACAAAGGGATCTTCACTAAAGCGATCGCCTAATTGATAGTAAATTGCCCCAATATGTTTACAGGGGTTTTTGGGATCAGGGCAACTACATTTTGAATGAATATCCGAAAGCGTGAAAGGAAATAGGCTCAACCCATTAGCGGTGAACACTTGCTCAATATTTTCCGGCATTTCTCCAGCTAAGAGTTGAGCCGAATAAATAGCCTCTTGCGCCATCGTTTCCACCACATAACCCCAGTCTTCCTCGGTAAATGGGTCAATCGATAGGGAAACTTGATAGGGTTCTGGTTCTGTTCCTTGTACCCGTGCTAATACCTGGGGATCTTCAAACTCAATACTGAGGACATTGCCTTCCTTGGCGTATTTGCGGGCGCGTTCCAAGCGCTTTTTAAAGCGATAGGAATTGAGTAAGTCAATCCAGCGTTGTACCCACCAGGGAGGAGCTTCAATTTCGTAGGACTGCATAAGTGATTTATAAATTAAGTAGTCAGACTTTCATTAACGTTAACGGTTGAGAACAGGGAATAGGTAATACCCAATTTAAATGCACATCAGCTTAACAGGAATAGCTTGGACTTAAACTAAATGGCGCTGACTCCCATAGCTGGGAAATAAATTTCCGCATCAAAGCTAAAGTAAGAATCGAGCTTATTGAGTAAGTTTTTCAACCCGTTTTAACGGGTTTAAGCTTTTAGCCTGAACTTTAGTTCAAGGCTTAATTCAAGGGTATAATCATTGATATCATATCGTTTTGTTTAGTTCGTCTATCATACCCGTAGTTATTGGGACAAAAACTTACCCTTCTACCCCCCTACCCTTTTCCCACTATACACAACCGATGTTACCGGACTTGGTATGATTCATGAGAATATATGGCAACCGACAGCTAAAAACTTTACCTGGACTAGAAACCCGCCCGACATCAGCACGGGTACGGGAGGCGGTATTTAACATCTGGCAAGGTGCGATCGCCCAATCTCGTTGGCTGGATCTCTGTGCGGGTACAGGCGCTATGGGGGCTGAAGCACTCTGTCGCGGCGCATCTTTAGTGGTAGGCATTGACATAAAAGGCAAAGCCTGCTCCATTATGCAACAAAATTGGCGGCAAGTGGCTCAACCGGAGCAAACCTTTCAGGTAATACGAGGAGATGTGGTGGGACGATTAAAAACGCTGGCTGATCAGCAATTTGACCGGATTTACTTTGATCCCCCCTACGCCAGTGATTTGTACAATCCGGTTCTAGACGCGATCGCGCATTATCAACTCCTGGCTGATCAGGGTGAATTAGCGGTGGAATACAACCCGAAACACTGGACACCGCAACTGTTGAAGCCAGAGGACTCGTTTAAGGCAGAAGAGAAGCACGAAGGTGGCAAGGTAAAAGACAATTATGACTGTAGAGACGTAGCTAGCTACGTCTCTACACTGGAAATTTGCCGCCAGAAAGTATACGGCAACACCGCCTTAGTATTTTACCGCCTCAAGGGGAAGCTTTGACCCTTCGCGGCAATCGAGGGTATGGCGCGTGATCCTTCACTTCGCTCAGGGAAGCTAGTTTGTCGGGGCGGGTGCGAGGGAATTACATGCAAGCGATTGATGATGACCATACCTCAAACCCGCCCTGAGTGTAGAGACGTAGCATGCTACGTCTCTACTACAATTCCAATTGGTTCCCTCGCTTATATTGTAGGTACGCTGCGACAAATAACCCAGCCAGGGTAACCGGGATTAAGCCTAGAACAATTCCCGACAGCAATGGTTCAACCATGATCGTTCTCCAAATACTAAGTTTTTTTGCTTGTTTCTCATCCTACTAGCTGAGATGACCTAATCGCTACTCATTTGGGAGTCAACCGCTTCCCTACTGCTGGCTACACTACATTTATGATTCCAGCTTGCGTACTCAGTCCATAAAATTTAAGCTATGTTTATGAATCGACATACTTCTTTCTAATCTGTTACACTAATATCCTCCTGGGTAACTCTACCTGTGTTGCAGTGTGAGTCCAGTTCAACTTTGTTCAAAAATTCTCAACGTGGCAGGAGATCCCTTGGAGAACCAGCTTGACCAACCTCAAGTCCTAGTTCGGCGGATTATCATGGTGGTACTCGCCCTACTGTTCGTGATCGGCATCGGCATCTTCGGATTTCAGGTGCTGCAAGTTTCTGATCCCTATATCCAGAAAGTTTTGTCCCTCAACGGTGATCCAGTTCGAGGGCAAGCTATTTTTGAGATTAATTGTGCGGATTGTCATGGTATGCACGCCGATGGCAAGGTCGGACCGAGCTTACAGCATATTTCTAAACACAGATCCCCAAGTGGTCTGATTGAACAGGTGATTAGTGGTCAAACCCCGCCGATGCCCAAGTTTCAGCCGAGTCCTCAGGAAATGGCTGATTTATTAACCTATTTGGAAAAATTGTAACTAGGCGGGAAAAATTAAAGTTAACGGCTTCTTATCGTCATTAGTCACTTGTCAGGGGTTCCAGTTTGTTTTTGTTAGGTTTAGAAGCAGCCACACCAGCGATCGCGGATAGAAGTAGCCACCCCAAGGTATTCACCCGTAAATCAAAGAGTGTGACATCCAGCATATTGAATAGGATACAGCCGCCGAATGCGACTAAATAACTAAAGACAATTAATCGATCGCGACTTGAGAGCGATCGCGCTTGATTTATCCAGAGAACACCTTGCCCTAAAATCCAACCCACTAAGCTACAAAATAGAATTGTCGCCGGAATACCCACTTCAGCCGTCAACATCAGCATCAGATTATGGGGATGACCGAGCCACAGATCCATCTGCTGTTCGTAAAGCAACGTAAAGTTCCGCAATCCCCAACCTGTCCAAGGACGCTGCTGAGTCAGCGACAAAGCAAAGCGCCATTGGGTTATCCGCATCAACGCCACAGGGCGATCGGGATGAAGCTGATCGGTAAGTCGCGCCCAAAAGTAAGCTGGAACAATCATTCGCAACCCTTCTCGTAACGGTGAGGGACTAAACGCCGCTCCTAATACAGCGATAGCCGCAGCGACTACTATCCCCACCAAAGGGCGCCAGCCTTGATAAAGTGCAAAAGCCAAACCCACTACAATCACCCCACCCCAAGCATTTCGGGAATGAGTGAGGATGATCGCGATCGCATTAGCAATTTCCACTCCAGTTAAAAACAAGAGGACTCCCCCAACTTCCCCCGGAAGGGCGGGTTTAGTTAAGTTATCGGTTTGACACCATAAGTTATCCGTCAAACCCGCCCCTACACCCCCGGCTCCCTCTGCTCCCTCTGCTCCCTCTGCTCCCCCAGCTCCCCCAGCTCGCCAAGCTTGAAACATCTCAATCCATAGTCCCAACCCTAAAGTAAAGACAATTTGCAGATAAGCCGCCAGAATATTGGCGTACATGAACACAGAAGCCATGCGCCCTGGCGGATTTCCCTTTGCTTCTAATACCCAACCCAATAAGGCTGGAAACTGCGGCGGATGCGCCCAACCGAGAAATAACTGCCCGAAACCTAGAATCACAACCAGTACAGAAGGAATCACCAGAATCCAGGCGAGACGCCGTAGCTGGGCTGGTGTTTGAATTAAGGAACTGAATGCCGCAAAAAAAGCTAAGAATGGCAAGAAATTGGCTAAACCGAGGAATGCTTCGGTGGGATTATAGGCTTGACTGGCGCTGAAAATTAGCCAAAGACTCAAGATTCCCAGTCCCCAGTTTAGAGGACGCCGAATAATTCGGCGATAGTCTTGCCACCAGGTTCCGAGTAAGGCAAAACCCACACCCACAGCCCCCAAAGCAGGAAACCAGGGAAAGATAAAAAATCCGACTTGGGCGCAATTCCAAGCGCCTTGCAAGCGGGGTTGAGGGTGGCGACTGAACAGATATTTATCGATTTTTTTAAACACAAGTCAGAGGGCAGACAGCAGAAGGTTGAAACAGATAGGGAAGTGGCTAACCGACTTCTCAAAAAGTTTACAACGTCGGGTCACAAGAGCGAAGCCTAACTGCACTTGCACTCTACTGACTTTCACACTCAAGCGCCTGCTTCACCTGTTGATACTCCGTAATTGCCTGTAAGACTAACTGTTCCGCTTCGCCTATTGTACCCGCCCGTCCCAGGGCTTCTAATTGTTGACAAAGCTGGGCAAGTTTGAAAACTCCTAATGCCTGACTGCTGGATTTGAGACTGTGTGCTTTATGATACAGCAACTCAGTATTTTTTTGCTTAACGGCATCATGTATGGATTCTAACAATTCCGGCGCTTCTTGTAAGTAACAATTAATAACTTCGCTGAGTTCATCTCCTGCCATTTCTTGCAAGGTTTGCATCACTCCTGGATCAAGAACGGGCTGTTTCGTAGGCTGCTTCATTGTCGGAGGTTGACATTGACTCAAGACCTGTTTTAAAACATCAACATGAATAGGCTTACTCATATAATCATCCATTCCCGCCGCCAAACATTCTTCGCGATCGCCTTGCATGGCATTGGCTGTCATGGCGATAATCCGAGGACGGGCAGATCCTGAAAATTCCTGACAAATCTGTTGTGTTGCGGTTAATCCATCCATTTCTGGCATCTGGATATCCATGAGTACCACATCGTAGGATTGACGGTGTAACGCTTGTAAGACTTCTAACCCATTGGCAACACTATCGGGTCGATATCCCAACCGCTTCAGCATATTAACCGCCACTTTTTGGTTCACCACATTGTCTTCCGCTAAGAGAATTTTCAAGGGGAATCTGTGGGCAAAGGTGGGGTCATATTTGGATGAATGGGAACGAGTCTTTCTGGGTAAACTTACCTCCTGAGTCAGGATATTGACCAAGATATTGTACAACTGGGACTGTTTAATCGGTTTATGCAAATATCCGGCGATCGCCAGACTGGGGTTTGGCAATCCTGTGTCAGGCTGTGTCTCGACTTGCCCGATCAATCCTAACATGATTATGGGTAAGTTTTGGCAATGGGGATGCTGACGAATTTGGGTAATTAAACCCCAATTCTCCATCTGGAGAATCTGGGATGCCAAAATCGCTAAATCAAAGCGTTTTCCCTGGTCTAACCATCCTAAAGCTTCTGTGGTTGAGGCGGTAGCTTCTACTTGTATACCAAAGGATTGCGCTTGTTCGGTCAACATTTGCCGAGTCGCCGGATTATCTTCGACAATCAACAGGCGTTTATCCGTCAATACTTGCTCTCGATTATCGGGTTCTGAATCTGAGGAAACTGGAGTCGCGATCGCGGTGAAATAAAACGTCGAACCCACACCCTCTTGACTTTCCACCCACATTCTGCCTCCCATTAGTTCACTCAGTCGCTGGCTAATTGCTAATCCTAATCCTGTACCGCCATATTGACGAGTGGTTGACGCATCGACTTGGCTAAAGGGTTTAAATAGCCGATCCATTTGGGTTGGGGAAATGCCAATTCCTGTGTCACGCACCGCAAATTGTAAACCGATTTGATCATCCGGCATTTCGGCTGTAGAGGTTACTGAAATCACCACCTCTCCGGTTTCGGTAAACTTAACCGCATTACTGCCTAAATTCACTAAAATTTGGCGCAATCGGGTCACATCTCCCCTAATCATCTCAGGTGTTTGAGCGTCCATTAAGTAGGCTAACTCAATTCCTTTCTCTCTTGCCTTAGACGATAGCAGATCTAACGATTCCTCAATACAGGAACGTAAATTAAACGGATGTTCCTCTAAGGTCAGATTGCCTGACTCAATCTTAGAAAAATCCAGAATATCATTAATAATCGTCAGTAACGCATCGCTACTATTGCGGATGACATCCACAAAGTCTCCCTGCTGGGCAGTTAATTTCGTATCCAGTAGTAGGCTAGTCATACCAATTACCGCATTCATCGGCGTGCGGATTTCGTGACTCATCATGGCTAGAAAATCACTCTTGGTACGGTTGGCTGTTTCTGCTTCTTCTTTAGCCACTTTAAGTTGTTCTTGGGCGATTTTTTTCTCCGTAATATCAGTAATAGTGCCAACAAGACGGTAGGGATTGCCGTCGCGATCGCGAATACAGCGCCCCTTCGCTGCAATCCACAGATAATGCCCATCTCGATGTTTGATGCGATGGATATTTTCATAAATCTTGGTTTCCCCAGCTAAATGATGATTAATATCCTCGATTACCTGATGTAAATCATCCGGGTAAACATGATCAGACCAGCTTGATAGACGGTTGGGCAAGGGATTCTCCTCATAGCCAAGAATCCGCATCCAGACGGGAGAATAATACACCTCATTGGTTAAGATATCCCAGTCCCAAATTCCATCATTTGTCCCCGAAACAGCTAGTTCATAGCGTTCTTCTCGTTCCCGTAATAGGGATTCTATCCGTTTACGTTCTTTGATTTCGATGGCAAGTTCATCATTAATCAGTGATAGTTTTTGCGTGCGTTCTTGCACCCGTTCTTCTAAGGTTTCTTTTGCCTGTTTAATTTCCTGGAATTTCTGAGTCAGGACAGATGCCATCAACTGAAAGTTACTCACCAGGGAATGAATTTCCCGGACTCGGCTTTGAGACCAATCAACAGGAACAGTGTTATCCAGAAGTTTTTGGGGCAAGTTAGTTGTTACCTGTGCTAATTTGAATAAAGGTTTTACTAATCGATGGCTTAACAGGACAGAAACCAGCAATGCTAAGACCATAATCAGCAGTGTTGTTGCCAGGTTTTGCAGGTAGAGTACTTCTAAGTTATCAATGTAAGGAGCAGTCGGAATTTTAAGAATTAACGTCCAAGGAAGATCGGGATCGAGTGAGACTTCTTGGATATGAAAAGAATTTCGCCAACGCACCATGATTGGTGTGCCAGGATCTTGGGGTAACCACTGAAAAATATCAGCATCAATGGCACGAATTTCACCGCCTTGACGCGGATCAAAGGGTTCCATTATACTCACATTCGACTGGGTACTGGCAATCAAGTTATTTTGATGATCAACCAATGTTATTTGTAATCCCCGTTCTTGGATATTCAGTTTTAGAAATTCCTGAATGTGACTTAAATCTAAGGAGCCATAAGCAATACCACGAAAACGATTATTGACTATGACTGGCACACTTAAGCCGACATGAGGTAATGGATACGCATCATCAATATGTACATCGGAAAGAATTGGCTTTAAACTAGCGGCAGTTTCCTCCAATAACGAGTGTTTGGCAATATTCAAGCCGATGATTGATTCCCCGTCTGGATTGAACGGGGGTTGAGCGGCAATTATTGTGCCATTGGTATCGGTGACATAAGCCTTAATAAAATCAGCAAAACTGCGTTTAATTAATTCGGTACTTTGCTGTAAAAAATCCGAGGGTTGCTCTGGAGATTGAGCGGCAATCTCAGCTATTTCCTCAACTGCATGTAAATGCTGCTGATACCAAAAATTCAGGTTGGCGGCGAGGGATGCAGATGTGGCGTTGAGTTCAGTACGAATGTCTGATTCAATAGTGTTGAGAATTTGCCGCCCGTTAAAAACTGTTAAAATTAATACCGGGAATAAGACAAAAGCCACAAAGAGATTAAAAACCGTCTGCTGAAGCGAAAGTCGGTTGGATTGGTGTCGAATAGTTAACCAATTTTGTAATGGCAAATTCGTGACAATTAGCGTGGCAACCAAGGCATTAAAGATACTATTAACTGATTGCTTCAAGATAATCAACCAGGTTTGAGTTGCCCCAACATTTAAAACGCCTCCATAAAATAACCCAACCAGAGGCATACCAATCAGCACCCAATAGATACCAGCGAGAAGCAGCATATTTTCCGTCTTACGGTGCAACAGCAAGCTAATAAACAGGGCTTCCCCGGTAAAAACAAGAATGGCGTAGGGATGTCCCCAAAGAGTGTAGGTATAACTGCTGGCAATGAAGGCGGCTAAAGTTCCCCAGAATATGCCATAAAAATACACCACCATTAAGACGGCAATACTGCCAAATAAAAAGTCCACCCCAAAAAATAGGGATAGACTGAAATAGTTGCCTAAATACCCAGTTCCAATCAGTGCGATGAGTAAGAGGTTAACGCGCTTAAACAGGGCGGAAAATCCTTTGATAAAATGAAAAGGGAATTTCATAGATGAGAGAGCGTTGTCTGGTTTATCTGGATCTAGACGTGGCAGAATGACCAGAGACTGATCATTACCTGAGTTGGATTGAATCCACCTTAGATCTAGCTTAGACTCAGATATTGCATCTGTCGCTTTTTTCAGAAACTATCGGGATTGTCGAGATTTTCGGGATTATTGGGATTATTGGGATGATCGCGGTTGCAGGGGCGAGTCGCTGCACATCGTAGGTGGTGTGAGAATTAACCTATCTCGACTCGCTCTTTTCTAAAGGTACTCGGCGGAGGGCGACCCGATAACATTAAGGGTTGGGTGGTGTAAATTGAAGGCGGCGGGTCGCCCCTACAATTGTTTTGATGGATGCGATGTTAAATAATTCCTGATTCCTGGTGGAGGGCGACCCGATAACATTAAGGGTTGGGTGGTGTAAATTTAAGGCGGCGGGTCACTCCTACAATTGTTTTGATGGAGGTGATATCATATAAATCCTGATTAACGCTTTTGAACGTACAAACGGGGCAATCGGAATTATTAGGATTATTGGGATGATCGCAGTTGTAGGGGCGAGTCGCTGCATATCGTAGGTGGTATGAGAATTAACCTATATCGACTCGCCCTTTTCTCAAGGTACGCCGTGTCGGATAATTACTGATACGATTACTACAATGTCCTGGAATGCCACATTTTGGCAAGATCTAAGGCACAATTGCAATACATTCAATTTCGACTAAAACATCTTTCGGAAGTCGGGAAACTTCCACACAAGCACGGGCGGGGGCGGATGCTTCGTCAAAATAGCGGGCATAAACTTGATTCATCGCCGCAAAATTATTCATATCTGAAAGAAAAACGGTGGTTTTGACAATATCTTGCATCTGAACCCCAGCCTCTTCTAGAATCGCGGCTACATTTGCCATCGCCTGTTCCGTCTGCTTGGCGATATCGTTTTCGCCAATAATTTCACCTGTTTTGGGGTCAAGGGGAATTTGACCGGCGACAAAAATCAGTTCCCCTCTGGCTGCGATCGCTTGATTATAGGGTCCGACGGGTGCAGGGGCGTTGGTTGTGCGGATAATTTTTCGGCTCATTGGTCATTCGTCATTGGTCTTATGTCATTCGTCATTGGTCAAAGAATTATTGCATTTGGTCAGGGCGGGTTTAGTGAAATCATGGTCACAAACCAAAGATAGTGGTCAAACCCGCCCCTACAATCTTTAACACTTAATACAGTAGTCTTAGCATAATGTAATTGGCAAATCGCTCTGATCCTGATGCCGCATTTACGATGAACCAATCGACTCAATCTACCTCGACTCTGCCCAAACTGGATATCGTTCAAAGAAAAAAACGACGTCAGCGCATCAATTTATGGACACTGGCGGTTTTAGCGATCGCGCTTTTAGTCGCTACCCCTGTCTTATTTGTATTGAGCAATATTTTTACAGATGCAGGTGAGATTTGGCAGCATTTGGCGCAAACGGTTTTATGGCGCTACATGGCAAATTCGTTCTGGCTGATGATTGGCGTCGGCTGTGGTGTTGGTTTAATCGGTGTGGGAACCGCCTGGTTGGTGACAATGTGCCGTTTCCCCGGATCTCGCCTGTTTGAATGGGCGCTATTGTTACCCCTCGCCGCACCAGCTTATGTCTTAGCCTATACCTACACCGACTTTTTGGACTTCTCAGGACCGATTCAAACCGCGTTACGGGATGGGTTTGGCTGGAGTTATGGCGATTACTGGTTTCCGAATATTCGTTCCCTGGGTGGGGCAATTCTCATGCTGACGCTGGTGTTATATCCTTATGTTTATTTATTGGCACGGGTAGCCTTTTTAGAGCAATCGGTTTGTACGTTAGAAGCTAGCCGCAGTCTGGGGTGTGGTCCGTGGCGCAGTTTTTTTACGGTAGCATTGCCCTTAGCCCGTCCCGCGATCGCAGCGGGTGTAGCATTAGCCTTAATGGAAACCCTAAATGATTTTGGCACAGTAAAGTATTTTGGCGTGCAAACGTTCACCACAGGTATTTATCGGACGTGGTTTGGCTTAGGGGAACGAGTCGCCGCCGCCCAATTAGCGGCATTTCTGCTGTTATTTATTTTGGCGTTAATTTGGTTAGAGCGATGGTCACGGCGTCAGGCACGATATTATCAAAACACAACCAGTTATCGCCAACTGCCCAGTTATCAGTTAGAGGGTATACGCGGAATCGGCGCGGCGCTGGCGTGTTTTGTGCCATTGAGTCTGGGGTTTTTACTTCCGGCTGCACTCCTGCTGGAGATGACGCTAAAAAATACCACGACGACGCTAGAGGGCGAGTTTTGGGTCTATGCCCGTCATAGTTTTATTCTGGCAGTGATCACAGCAGTTTTAGGTGTTGCGATCGCGCTGATTATGGCGTATGGATTACGGTTGCGATCAACCCTGGTGATGCATTTAGCCACGCGGATTGCGGCGATGGGGTATGCTGTACCGGGTTCAGTGATTGCTGTCGGAATTCTGATTCCCATTGGCAGACTGGATAATGCCATTGATGCGGGGATGCAGGCGATATTTGGCATATCCACAGGTTTACTATTCAGTGGCACGATTACAGCCTTAGTTTATGCCTATTTGGTGCGTTTCCTTGCCGTATCGTTTAATAGTGTAGAAGCCAGTTTAGGTAAAATTAAGCCCAGTTTAGACGATGCTGCCCGTTCCTTGGGGTACAGTCCGACGAGTACCTTAGTCAAAGTCCATGCACCGATGATGTGGGGGGGATTACTCACGGCGGGGATGTTGCTGTTTGTGGACGTAATGAAGGAATTGTCGGCAACTTTAATTATTCGACCCTTTAATTTTGACACCCTTGCCGTGCGCGTCTATAACCTAGCCTCAGATGAGCGGTTAGTAGAAGCGGCTGCACCCGCATTAGCGATCGTTGTTGTTGGGATAATTCCAGTTATTCTATTAAGTTGGCGAATTGCGCGATCTAGATAAAGGTTTGTCATTTGTCCTACTCTCTTCCCGAAAAGAAGCAAGCTACGTCATTTGTGATAATTGAACGGTTAGGTAGGGGCGGGTTTAGTTATATCAGGGTGAAAACGAAACGTTAGTGGTAAAACCCGCCCCTACACACTCTCCCCCAGCTCCCTCATCTCCCCCAGCTCCCAATCTTCCCTGGTGCGTAATGTCGGTTATTATGATAAATTTTTTAACATACGTTTTAAGATTTGCTGCATCAACTTAATTTTGCCAGCGATGATCGAACCAGCTAACGAGCAAACTTTGGCGGAACAAGCGCCAAGTCGTTACGAATGCCGCTCTTGCGGCTACGTTTACGAGCCAAACAAGGGAGATAGCAACCGTAATATCGCCGCCGGGACGCCCTTTGAAGAGCTACCCAGCGACTGGCGTTGTCCAGTATGCGGTGCGAAAAAGCCCCAATTTCAGGATATTGGAGCCAGTGGTGCCCCCTCTGGGTTTCAAGAGAACCTCAGCTATGGCTTTGGGGTGAACCGTTTGACCCCAGGTCAAAAAAATGTCTTGATTTTTGGAGCCTTACTGCTAGGCGTTATCTTCTTTATAAGTTTATACGGACTGCGCTAAACCGAGGAGGCAATTCCTTAATACACCAATGTCTCAGTTACGCCAAACGACAGCATGTTGCCAATGAGCGATTTCATGAAAACCTTGAAACGAATCTTAATAGTCTTCGCGATCGCCTGCTTGTGTGTTAGTTGTAAGTATGCCGAACCCTTGGGCTATAACCCTTGGGAATTGGTTGCCTTACCCACCCAAGAAACGCTACGGGATATTGGGTTTACCGATAACCCAAGTCATGGATGGCTTGTTGGCAGCAATTCCACACTCCTGGAAACCACCGATGGTGGCGAAACCTGGCAGGAGAAAGTCCTTGATGTTGGGGATGAGAATAAATATCGTTTCACATCCGTGAGTTTTGCGGATGAGGAAGGTTGGATTGTGGGTGAGCCTTCAATTATGCTGCATACCACTGATGGGGGTGAGTCTTGGGTACGCATTCCCTTAAGTGAGAAGTTACCCGGAGACCCCAACACGATTTTGGCACTGGGTCCCAAATCAGCGGAGATGACAACCACAATTGGCGCAATTTACCAAACCCAGGATGGAGGTAAAACCTGGAAAGCCCAGGTTGAAGAAGCGGTGGGTGTCCTGCGTAATATTTCCCGTTCCAATGATGGCAAATATGTCGCAGTTTCAGCTAGGGGGAACTTTTACTCCACTTGGGAACCGGGTCAAAGTGCTTGGCAACCCCATGAACGCAGCAGTTCTAAGCGTCTGCAAAATATGGGATTCACCGAAGACGGGCGTCTCTGGGGATTAGCACGAGGAGGAATGCTGCAATTTAGTGGTAGCGAAGATTTAGAGGCTTGGGAGGAGCCAATTTATCCCGAATTTTCTACCAGTTGGGGATTACTGGATTTAGCCTACCGAACTCCCGATGAAGTGTGGATTGCCGGAGGGAGTGGCAATTTGCTTTGTAGTTTTGACGGTGGCAAAACTTGGCTCAAAGATCGCGAAGTAGAAGATGTGCCATCCAACTTTTACAAAGTTGTCTTTATCACGCCAAAACAGGGATTTGTTATTGGTCAAGCAGGTGTTTTGCTCAAGTATGAACCCCCAGCAAAAACAACGGCTTGATTGCTCATAAATCTGTGGTTGCCATCTCGGCTTGATTATGGCGGTAAAGCCAGAAAGAACATGACCGCTGGTTCGTTAGGTTACGCCCTACGGTAAAATATAAGCCAAGTTATGTTGTACGAGTAAAAAATAACTGCCTGTGGAAGACGGGCGGCTGCCTGTGGACGCTGAGTAAGACCATCACCAGATTGAGTTCTGGACTTTCTGCTCTCTTAGGAATTAGAAAGTGCCCAACGTGGCATCGGCGAATGAGACGGGAAATCCCAAAGACGAATAAGACCGTCCTTGTTTAGCTAAGTTGGAAATCCCAAATAAGAGCGAAGCAAGTTGGGGTACTTCACAATAGTAAGGTCGAGTGAATTATAACTGTTACTGGGAAGGAGGAATCATTTATGTCAGGAACTACTGGTGAGCGTCCATTCGGCGATATTGTTACCAGCATTCGTTATTGGGTCATTCACAGCATCACAATTCCGGCTCTGTTTATTGCGGGCTGGCTATTTGTCAGCACAGGTCTAGCGTATGATGTGTTTGGCACACCCCGTCCGAACGAGTATTTCACGCAACCGCAGCAGGAAGTTCCGATTGTGAGCGATCGCTACGAGGCGAAAAAGCAAATCGATCAATTTACCAAAAAGTAAAGTAAAATTTGGAGATTTCTGTAAAAAATCATGACTAATACTCCCAATCAACCCGTTTCCTATCCAATTTTTACCGTTAGATGGCTAGCGGTTCATACGCTGGCGGTTCCCACCGTCTTTTTCCTCGGCGCGATCGCCGCCATGCAATTTGTTCAACGATAGGAGATAAAATCCATGCCAGAGCGTTCTCCCAATCCGAATAACCAGCCAGTTGAACTGAACCGGACCTCTCTGTTTCTCGGTCTATTGTTGGTTTTTGTTTTGGGCATTCTCTTTTCCAGTTATTTCTTTAATTAACTCAACTCAATCATCCGTTAGCTTGAACTAGGAGGTATTAGCCGTGTCTGGAAGTGGAAAAATTCCGTTGTGGGTTGTCGCCACAATTGCTGGAACAGGTGTTCTAGTCGTTGTTGGTCTTTTCTTCTATGGCGCCTACGCAGGCGTTGGTTCTGCGATGTAGGATAGATCGCTGTCCTCAGTTGAACTGAATATCTGAGAATTGACACCGCCAGTTTTCCAGTTTTATGGAGACTGGCGGTATTTTATGGTGATTCGTCATTTGTCATTTGTCATTCGTCATTCGTTTACTCCCTCATCTTCCCCTGCTCCCCCCGCTCCCCCCACTTCCCCTACTCCCCCATCGCCTCGGTACTGGAATTGGTGGGAAATCACCACTTTTATGTGATCATTTCTGGATAATTG
This sequence comes from Coleofasciculus sp. B1-GNL1-01, assembly GCF_040220235.1. Classification (NCBI taxonomy): domain Bacteria; kingdom Bacillati; phylum Cyanobacteriota; class Cyanophyceae; order Coleofasciculales; family Coleofasciculaceae; genus Coleofasciculus; species Coleofasciculus sp. B1-GNL1-01. The sequence continues at coordinate 85,654 of NZ_JAVJTO010000031.1, read as the reverse complement.
ACACTTTTGGCTCAAAAATGTAAAAATATATACAGAAATATTTTGATAAAGCTATCTGAATTCAGGAATCTATCCAAAGTCAGATGCGTTTTCAGTCCAATTAGAGCAAGGAGCTCATTTCCCCCAAGCAGAGATTCGCTGGTGGTGGAAATCAATCGGAGGCGTAAACCATGAAACTTCATTATCGAGGAGTCAACTACGATTCAGAGCCATCAATGGCAGACGTAACCGAAGGTGAGACGGGTGGCACATACCGGGGTCACACTTGGAAAATTCACAAGCCGAAGCTGTACCGGAGACGCCCAGGCTCAGTTGGACGCCAAGGGTCAACGGAACTGACCTATCGAGGTGTCACGTATCGGCGCAGCTAAGACGCTTAGAGTCTAGACATCACTCAATTCAAATCATTTTTTAAAAGACTTAAGGGAGACAAGACAGATGAAACGTTGTTATCGGGGTGTTCATTACAATGAAACACCATCCACATTAGACGTAAACGAAGGCGAGATTGGCGGCACCTATCGGGGTCAAAATTGGCGGTTTCATTATCTCAGACATATTCCCGAACCCCCACCTACCCATGATTTGAAGTGGCGGGGTTCTGGATATAAGACAGGTGAACCCGGTTTTGTCAAGTCTAGACCAGTCGAGACACCGATGACGATGGTTGGAACTCGTTCTTGGTTTCTGAAGAATTCGCGCCAAAAAGCCTTCCAGCAAACCAGCATTACTCATCTGGAAAATATTTGTCAGTCCTTGGAACGTCGCTTAAACGTAGCGAGGGCAAAAGGAGATCAAGACTTAGTGCGTCAGCTTGAGAAAGAATCTGAGCAAATGACCTGTCCTTTGAGATAAAGAAGTATTGAGGGCGCACATCTGTGCGCCCCTACGGTGTTTCAGGTGATCGGCGCAATGGTGTCGAATCGCTTCCATCCTTGGTGACATGGTATATCTGGGGAAAGAGAAAGACGCGACGCGATCGCACTTTCACGCCTGTAGCAGGGATGGAAGCCAAAAGATTTTGACTTATGAAGTTAGTGCTAAAGGTTGTTGGGCTAATTGTTCGATAGCTAGCGAATGGCAAAGAGCTTCAATTTTGTTATTTCCACCGATGTCAAAAAATAGATGCAGCCAGTCGCTAGGGGAAAGAGAGAGTTGTTCTAACCAAGGTGAAGGAGTGACTTTTCCCCAGCCAATAATGGTACCAAGGTTGGCTGGAGATTGTTCTAATTCATTGGGATTTGGGTACAGTTGTACGTTAAGGCGAATGCAAGATTTCAAGATCAGTTTTAAGGGTTGGTCAGTGCTAGCGATTTCAGGATAAGTGTTGGTTGAGTTGAGTTCCCAGTAGTAGTTGAGGTTGAGAATATAATCATAGGGGAATTGCCACTCCATTGAAAGCAATTCTGCTTCGGTAAAGTCGTATTGTTGCCAAATTTCTTCAAAGTTCATAGTCTGGCGAATGAGTTTGGTTAGGGGAGTAAGATAAAGTGGCTGTCTCGACGACTTCCAGGTTTTCCTGAGGAGTTTAGGGGTTGTTCTCCGGGTGCGCCACCTCCAGGATCATTAGTAAACGCGAACGTAGGATGAACCATCGCGTTGAGTCATGATTCTGACGCTGCATTGAGTGTCTACGCTTGTCCAGATCGTACCTTGACCGCTTTTCGATCCACCTTTGGCTGGAGTGGATGTCCAACCTGAAGCGATAAGTTCGGTTTCGAGAGTGGTTTTATCGATTCCATTGATGAGCCGATTTAGGGCATCTATGGCAGTTAGGATGTTACCTGATGGCATTGAAGTCTACTTGGTTTAAACAATGCATCAATAAATTTAGCGCGGATTGTCAAGAATAACCGAAATGCGAATCCTTCTCAAAGGTTTGGTACAGTCGCTGTAAGGTGCGCTGATTCTCCTCTGGAGAACCCACAGTAATCCGTAATCCGCCACCTGTATTCCGGATGACTGTACCTTGGACTTTCATTTGTTGAACAATCTGGCTTAAGCTATTTTGTTCCAGTTGGCGAGGGCGAATGTAGATAAAATTGGCAGCACTCGACCACACCTGTAAACCAGGATGCTCTGATAATGTAGCTAATAATTTATCGCGTTCGGCAATAATGTGGGGAATCGCGGCTAAGAGTTGATCGCGGTGAGTCAGGGCGACAAGGGCGGCGGCTTGAGAAAAGCTTGGTAAATTATAAGGTAAGCGCATTTTTTCTAATGCGGCAATTAATTCTGGGTGGGCGATACAGTATCCTACCCGATGGGCGGCTAAGCGAAAGGCTTTGGAAAAGGTTCGCAGAATTGCCCAGTTGGGATGTTGGGATAATTCTTTAACAACTGAGGTGCAGCTAAATTCAAAGTATGCCTCATCAATCACCACCAATATATCGTCGGGTAAACTCCGCAACCACTTAAGTTCAGCCGCCGTGAGTGCATTTCCCGTGGGGGAGTTGGGGTGGACTACGAAAACGACACGGATAGAGGGATGTTCAGATTGGGCGATCGCGCGTTGGGCTGCTTCTAGGTTAATCTCAAAGGTATCCGAACACCGCTCAACTGTTACCACCGGAATACCCAGGGTTTGCGCCAGAATCCCGTACATGGAAAACGTGGGATTGGCGACGAGAATTGAACCTTCTCCCCGTAAACAGGTGGCAATTAAGAGAGAACGAATCAGTTCATCTGAACCATTACCGACTGAGATTTGGCTAGAGGTTACGGGTGTTTCTAGAGAAGCCGATTCAGTCACATAATTCGCGATCGCGTCTTTGAGGGTTTGATGAGAACCATCGGGATAGCGGTTCGCCTCAATCTCCTGTTGATATGTCCATGTCAGCTTTTCTTTTAACTCAACGGGCAAATCATCAGGACTTTCATTCGCATCCACGCGATCAACGGATTTGATGGCTTTACCCGAATCTCCCCCTGGATTAGGAGTGTAAGCCGTAAATTGAGCCAAATCTGACCGGATGAACCCCAACATATTAGTTACCTGTTTCTAGCGATACTGGTTTGCTGATTCCCTGTTCCCTGTTTCCTGTTCCTTTTGCCCTCGCCAACGTAATTATGGTAACTTCTGGCGGACAAAATAGGCGTCCAGGTGCGTAAGTTCCTAAACCCCGATTCACATACATACGATTTGCACCAATCTGATGCATTCCTTGACCCCATTCCCAATGATCGACCACTCGATAACATTCTCTCAGGAAGGGAATCCATTTGTGCAGGGGTCGAGGCACATTTTGTCGGAGAATAGGTAGTAATAAGGCGATCGGTCCAAATCCGGGAATTACTACTTGACCCCCATGGGTATGACCCGATAGTTGTAAATCAATGCGCCATTCCTGCAAGGGTTCAGCCGTGTCTGGGTTATGAGATAAGACGATACGGGGTATTTGCGGATCGATTTGGTTCATCACTGGGGCGGGATTGAACTCACGCGACCAAAAATCAGCCAATCCCACCAAGGCTAATTCCTTCCCTAACGGATAGACAATTTCGTTCCATAAAACACCCACACCAATCCGGGTTAGCGCCTCAGTGACTGTGGTTTTAGCTTGGTGATGATAAATATCGTGGTTTCCCAGTACCGCATAGACTCCAGCACGACTTTCCAAGTATTTTAATCGCCGTACCAGTTGATGAATCGGTTCTGGCTGATAGGTGATGTAGTCTCCGGTTAACAGCACTAAATCCGGTTCCGCCTGATTACTGACTTGAATTGCTTCAGCCAGCATCGCTTCCGACAGGCGAAAACCATCATAATGTAAATCGCTAAGCTGTACCAATTTGGTTCCTTGCAATGACGGTGGCAAATTCGCGATCGCAACCGTTATCCGCTCAACTCTTAATTGTCCTGAAAATACCCACGCCATAGTCTTGGTTGTAATGAATCTGGCACGACTGATCCCAGCCTAGCTTAACGCTAAAGTCGATGATTTCCCTGTGATCCCCTATACTCAGGTTATTCTGTCGATTCTGAGAACTGCTCGGCTATTAAGTCTGACTGACATTGCGCCAACGGTTTTCTAGCAATGTTGGATAATCCAACTTGCTGCAATACAGATTGCCAATTTGATGCTAAAGTAGAATTCTCAGGATCGGAACAACGCAACTGGGCTAGACTTTCGAGAGTTTCATACCAAATCCCATGGTTGGCATAGATAGCAGGCTTTGCCTCAGGTGTAGCTCTGTCTAATTCCTGATTAATCCGGGACGTTGGCGTAACTCGTTGTATCCAACCGCCGACATAAGTGCTGTCACTGCGGTCATAAGGATCAAAAATGATACTGAAGTACCAGAAATAGGGTTTGTCCACTTCTAAGGGGGGTAAATCTGAAGCATTGGCTAGATCAACGGCAACAATGCTATCACTTTCGTGCAGTGGTATTTCTTTTTCATAAATGATAGATTTTAAGTTTTGATCGTAGAAACTAAACTCAGCTTTAACATTTTTTAAACTTACGTCCGGAATATAAAAATATAATGTTGGATATTCATCGAGAGTTTTGCCAAATGTAGATTGAGGGATTAACGCCATTAACGGAATCGGTGGGCGGTATCCTTGGCAACGAGTTGCGGCATAGTCTTCAATCCTATTTCCTGGTGTAATGTCTAATTGATTTAAGGCTTCTTTGTCAGGAGCCTTCAGCGTAATTTGTTCCTTGGCATAGCCACACTTTACCAAATCTTTAATTTGAGTTTCATTATTAAAATTTGTGACAAGCCAAGACTCGGCTTGGGCTGGCTGTGACATGGCTAATCCAATTAGACTTATCCATGAGCTTAAACAAGCTAGCATCCAACTTTTATGACAAATCATAGTATTCGGACTCCCGTTCTGCATGACTATAAATTCAGTATAGCTTTCTCGGTCATTGGTCATTAGGACTGGACGTGATCCAGATGTCCACAGGACAAATTAAAAAGAATGGAATTGACTTGTTATTCCTTACGAAGGATTAGTTGATGAAAAAGACTCTTTAAGCATAAAACCTTGAGATATTGCTGAGTGGGTTAGATAGTCGCTCATTGAGCCGAAAGCACTATTCCATGAAATATCCGCTGTAATTGCCAAAAAAATATGGGTATTTTCGTAATATTTACTTTATAAAGCAGTGATGAGGTGTGTCACTCTCAGTTTTGGATCAGCAGCCACTTAGTCGGAAACTGATCTGTTTCTTGGTACTATACAAGAATGTTGAGACTTGGTAGATTTATGCCCCGAATGCGTCGAACTGTTATGCTGATTGGACTGGCTGTGTTGACGATGCTGTTCGCGATCGCCTGTCAGGGGGGTGGGAGTGCAATTAAGGTCGGATCGAAAGATTTTACTGAGCAATTTATTTTAGGGGAAATGTATGCTTTGGTACTGGAAAACCAAGGTTTTGATGTCGAACGGAAGCTAAATTTAGGCGGAACACCCGTGGCGCAAGCGGGTTTGGAAAGTGGTCAAATTGATTTATATCCAGAGTATACGGGGACGGCTTTGTTAACTGTGTTAAATCGTCCGGTCAGTAGTGATTCGCAGCAGGTTTATCAAACTGTGGCAAATAGTTATCAGGAGAAATATAATCTGGTTTGGTTAGAACCTGCACCGATGAATAACACGCAAGCTTTGGTCATGACGCCAGAAGGGGCGAAAGACTATACTATTAAAACAATTTCCGATATGGTTGATCAGGCAAGTCAATTAACTCTGATTGGTCCACCAGAATTTGAGGTGCGTGAGGATGGATTACTGGGGTTAAAACAAGTTTATGGGGACTTTCAGCTTGAAAAATTTATTCCGGCTGATCCGGGATTAAGATATCAAGCCTTAAGTGAAGGTCAAGCCGATGTCGCTGTGGCATTTGGTACTGATGGTGAAATCAATGCGTTTAATTTGGTTGTATTAGAGGATAATCAAAACTTTTTTCCGCCCTATCAAGTTGCACCAGTGGTGCGCCAAGAAACACTGGAGAAGCATCCCGGAATTCGAGACGCGCTGAATCAGTTAGCACCCAAGTTGACGAATGAAACGATGCGACGACTGAATTATGAAGTGAGTGGCAAAAAGCGCGAACCGGCTGAAGTGGCTAGAGAGTTTCTGATCCAAGAAGGCTTTTTAGAATGATTGAGGTTGTGCCATTATATAGCAATCCTAATTGGATAAATTTTGTAGGGGCGCAAGCCTTGCGCCCAGAAAACTGTTCTGGGAAGGAATTACCATCTTTCTTTTCACGGTATGTGGCGTAACGAAGGTAAGTAAGTTTTGAGTGGGAGAGTGTGTAGGGGCGGGTTTCACTACTATCTTTTCGGTTGCATCCAGCAGGACTTACGCAGGTACATCATAGCAGGTTCATATATGGTGGCAATGGTGCGTTACGCTATGCTAACGCACCCTACAGATAGAGGTGTTGCGTAAGTCCTAATCCAGATGTGACTAAACCCGCCCCGACCAGGTTTCTACGTCAAGGATTTCGCCATTATTGACATTAAGGTTTAAATGCAGAACAGCTTATTCCTTACCTTCTGCCGTCTGTCTTTTTGTACTAGCGGCTATCTTACAGCGAACTGGAATCGAGACTCTGGGCTTCACCTTGAGTCTTTGGCAGATGTAAACCACATTCTTGCTTAATTCCCCGGAAGCGGGTGTCGCGTTCGTGCTGATCTTCTGTCGTCACTGGGCGGCTTGAGTGCCAATCGCCTACAGTGGCATAGCCAAGTTCACGCAAGGGGTGATAGGGCAGATTGTGTTCCGTGATGTACTCATGGACATCTTGGCTACTCCAGTGCAGAATGGGTAATACCTTGTAAATCCCAGACTGAAGATCGATTGGACGCAATGTCTGACGGTGATGTGTCTGTTCCGCCCGCAATCCCGCTAGCCATGCTGTTGCCTTTAAGTCTCGTAATGCCCGTTGCATGGGTTCGACTTTACGCATATAGTCGTACAAATTTAGCGCTTCGGGATCATCTTTTGTCCAGAGTCTGCCATAGAGGGCTTCCATACGGGCTGGACTAATGGGTGACTGATAGACGTGTAGATTTAGATTTAATTGTTTGGTTAACTGTTCAGCAAATCTGTAGGTTTTTGGGGGTAGATACCCTGTATCGACCCAAATTACGGGAATGTCAGGCACGATGCGAGTGACTAAGTGCAGCATCAGCGCTGATTGGATGCCGAAGCTGGTACTCATCACCAAACCATCGCTAAAGGTTTCGGCTGCCCATTTAACCATTGAGGTGGCATCGGCATCGACGAGTTGTCGATTGACCCCCTCTAGATCCAGTTGAGTTTTCTGTGCGATCGCACTTACCATTTCCCTAAACTCCCAGTCTTCCTACCAGTCTTGTGGTTGTTTCCAGTTCCGTGATTTATATTGTACCGATTTAATCTACGGTAAATTGGTCGGTTTACTGTACTTTTACACCACATTGAACTTTACCACGCCTAATTGTCTACGACAATGCAGTTGGAGACAATTAAGTGACGATAAAATTAAGTTTTGTATCATTTTAGGGAGAGCGATCGCGCTCAATCCCTTAATCTGTCGAGACGCCTCACGCCTCTACCCGATAGACTGGGAGGATATCACTCGTCTCCAGTTTATTTGCTGTAGCCACCTTAAAGGAATCGGAAAAAAGAAAACAGTACTGGATTAAGTTGGGTAAATCACCCTCAAACCCTTACTGTTTCCTGTTCCCTGTTAAGAGTTCCCCAATCTCAACTGTTAACTTTAATTGTGTCCACCGACTTCATCAATGCCATTGACATGAAAAACCTAATCTTTCGAGGTACTCTATACAGCCTTGTTTTTACGGTTTTAACTATTGCGCCCAGCAACGGTGTTACTGAAGCCAGAAACGATTTAGGGTTTGGATGTTCAAGGTCTCGAACAAACTCCCGCCTAACTACAGCACAATCAAATAATCAGGGTAATCCAAATAGTCTAGAAGCGATTCTAGATGACAATACCCAAGTCGAAAAACTAGCGGGAGACTTTCGGTTTACAGAGGGACCCATTTGGCATCCAAACGGCTTCTTACTCTTTAGTGATATTCCGGCTAATACTATCTATCAGTGGACACCGAATCAAAAAACAGAGATATTTCGTCGTCCTTCTGGTAATGCTAATGGTAATACTCTAGACCGGGAAGGGCGTTTGATCAGTGCTGAACATAGTAATCACCGCCTATCCCGTACTGAAAAAGACGGCACAATTGTTACGCTGGTAAATCAGTTCCAGGGAAAGCGACTCAACAGTCCCAATGATCTTGTGGTCAAATCAGATGGAAGTATCTACTTCACTGACCCCCCCTATGGTATTAAATCTGAGCAAGAGGAACTGGGATTTTATGGTGTCTATCGGTTGACACCGGATGGGAAATTGACGTTGTTAGTCAAAGATTTTGTGGGTCCGAATGGCATTGCCCTTTCACCGGATGAGGAAAAACTATATGTGAATGATTCGGAAAAAGGTCACATTCGTGTCTTCGATGTGAAATCCGATGGTACTTTGGAAAATGGGCAGCTATTTGCTGAATTAAAAGACCCCAGTACAAAGGGTGTACCCGATGGCATGAAGGTAGACCAAGAGGGGAATGTTTACAGTACTGGACCAGGAGGCGTATGGATTTTTTCACCCTCAGGCAATCTATTAGGCAGGATTGAAGTTCCTGAACTTGCTACCAATCTAGCCTGGGGCGATGACGATTACCAAACTCTCTACATTACTACCAGTAATAGCCTTTACCGTATCCGCCTCAAAATTCCAGGTGTGCGAGCAGGTAAACTATAGGGTGGCTGATCAACTGGGGATTTGGCGCTGAGAGGCAAATAGCCAGCTAGCAAAGGCACATTACACCATGTCCGGTTGTGTTGAGAGTCTATCCTACCTGTTAGGTATTGGGACAAAAACCTATAAGTAGTCGGACAAAAGTCTGGTTTTCCTCGAGTTGAGCTAGAGTTAGCGCTGCGTCAAAAGTGACGCCACCAATATTGTTCTAGCTGGTAGGCTTGGCGCAGGTGTTGTAAGGCGGCTGTTGAGAGCAATCCTTTTACCAGAGCAATAAATTGTCCCCACGCTAGCAATTGTGACTCACTTTTGGCTCGGTTGAACTGATATCTATAGAATATTGTCCAAAACTCTGGGGCAATTTGAGATTTCCAGCGCTTGCGCCAGCGCACCATGTCTTGAGGGGTAGGGGGTTCGGCTTCCAGGATTGGCGGAAAGTCAGCATAGCTGACGAAACGGCTCAACCCTTTACCGTGAACATAAACGATATGTTGCCAGCATTCGATGCGATAAATCTCGTCAGGAGAGCAGCTAAACAGCAAGGCGACTGTCTCGACGGTGACAAATCGTGCCAGGGGGTGACGGCTGGAGGATTTGTAATTGAGTTTTGATGCTTCAAAGGTGGGCGTTTTTGTGGTATGTGTTGATAACATAGAAGATACTTCCCATTTCATGGGACATTGGCGCGATCGCTCTTGGGTTTGTCAGACTTGGAAGAGCGATCGCTTTTTCCGATTAATTCATTAAATGACGGTATGCAATCACTTGTCAAGTATGGGGCAAGTCAGGCTTAAGGTTCGAGAATTTGCACAAGAGAAGGGGTGGACACTCAAGGAAGTGTCTGAGCGTTCTGGCGTCATTTACAGCACCGTGAGGCATTATGCTCGTTGTCCTGGAATGTCAAAGATTGACTTTATCTCTGTCCAGAAGCTAGCTCGCACCTTTGATGTGATGGTTGAGGATATGGTTGAGATTGTGGAAGAGTAGACGTAAGCCAAGCGCCATAATTAAAACAACGCTATAACCAGTTAAGGACGTTAAGTAGGGTGGGCATTGCCCACCAGCCAAAATTTCAGTACCATTCACATTAAAACTCAATTACAAAAGTTGAAAGGCTTGAAGCATAACTGAGTTCAATTGCTGAATTTGATTGACTCCTAACTTGCCGATACGTCGTGTAATCAATCGACGTTCAAGAGTAACGATTCGTGTCACCCTAACTTTAGAAGCAACCTTTAGTCCAGTATTGGAAAATTCGGAATCTGAAGCATCTAGAACAAATTCATCTGGACTGAGACGAGTTAGATTTTGAGACGAAATAAAACAGAGAGTTACATCATCACCTGTAGAATCTACCCATAACACTACAGCCGGACGCAGCTTTGTTGTACTCAAATCTGTGAAAGGGAAGGGAACCAAAACAATATCTCCTTTTTTGACAGACATTATATGGGTTCCCCATCTTCGAGAGTATACAAATCGGGTTCATCGTACAGGAAGTTCAACGAGCCACCCTTTTGAGCCATTTGCATTAAGTCACCCGTTGAAGGAATTGATGATTCAAAAAACAGCTTTTCCTCAAGTAAATGACGATCCTCTTTCGAGAGAGAGAGGATAACTTGGATTAGAGAATCAACGAGTTTAGTGTTCATATTCAACAGTCTTGTTTTACTCTATTTAAGCCAGATTCAGTGTTTTGTCAAAAGTGATGCAACCAATATTGTTCTAGTTTGCAGGCTTGGTGCAGGTGTTGTAAAACGGCTGTTGCGAGCAATCCTTTTACCAGCGCAACAAATTGTCCCCACGCTAGCAATTGCGACTCACTTTTTTCTTCAAGAAGACGGCATTGATAAAACTATCTCAATATTATTCTGCACTTTTTCCAATTCTTGACGCTGTTGGGCAATCCAAGCTTTTTCAGCCTCACCTTGTTCTGGTGTCTCCTGTTTATATCTCTCTTGTCGCTCTAAGAAGTCGTCATAGAATGAGATAGCTTGTGTAACAGCTTGAGTCGCTAATTTAACCCTATCATCAAAAATTGCAGTAACTAGCTCATCTATTATTGAAATACCTTCATTTTTGAACTTAATAACCTCTTCCCAATAAATATTCCCCCAACCCTTATTTACCAAAGCATCTAAAGTAGGCTTAATAGGAGTATCAAAAACTTTGGTATTGTTAGGCAAATGCGCTGTAGGGTTATTGAATTTAAATTTAATTTTAAAAAAATTCAAGTTAATCTTTGTACTCAAATCTCCTTGTTTCTGCTGCTGTTTTACAAGGTTTACACATCGATGAAGCAATTCTACGTTAATAGTGTCAATTTCTTCATAAATTGGAAGTATTTTTTCCTTGATTATAGACCCAATATAGTTATCATATTTTTCAACTTCTGGCTGTATTTCCTTAATAAAGCCATCTTTATCTCCCCAACCAATTGATTCCTTCTGCTTCTCTTGAGCGTCTATAAACCATTTTTTTCTCAAGCGTTCAATTCGTTCTTCCCAAGATTTTTTAGCTTGCTCTGCTACCTGTAACTTGCGCTGCTCTCCTAGACGACGGATTCTGATGTCACGCCCACTACACTCCCCAAGCTGTTCCAAAATTTCCTGCTTTGCCACCTCAAGAATTTGTGGCTTGGTATTCAAAACAGTCTCAGCTTGATCCAGCTCATTTAAACAGACTTGAATGGATTCCTTGATTTTAGTAGCAAATTGTTGCAGTTCCAGGGAATAACTTTTAACTGCCTGGTTGCCGAGGTATGGGGGTATAGCAGGTAACTCGGTTAGGATATAACTAGCAGCATTAACAAATAAGGGGTCAACTGATTGAAAGCTAGCTGGGTTGAGGAAAGAGTAAAATTGTTGTAAGGCTTCTAGATTGATAGTTTCTTGTCCACTGAATCCAGATTCAAGAACGGCTAAATATTTAGAATTAACCCCTAACTGGTTGGTGATAGATTGCAAGTAGCTTGTTTCACGAGAGTTTATATATTTAGCATTGGCTAACATTTTATAGCCAAAGCTAATGACTAATAGTTTTTCTGCTTCTGAAAGCGGGATTGTCAGTGTCGTCAACTGATCTAATTTTTTATAAACCTGATGTTGTTTAACTCCCTTGATTAGGAGTTGTGCCAATTTACCTAGTTTGCTTTCTGAAGAAGTTAAATTGTCAAGGATCGCCTGTAGCTGTTGCTTCTCTTCATCGGTAACTGTGCCATCTGCCAACATCACTCCCAGCAGAACCGTTACTAAAGCTGCCAAGAAGATTATGGGAGGAGTAAGTTGCCGTTGACTGAGCTTTTGCCCAGTAATCCGTGACAATAAAGCAACCGCTTCTGGACTAACTAGCGCTGTATCCATAATCTTTGTGAGCGAATCGGTTTAACTCTAGTATTGCCTAGTTTTTCCGAAAAGTGTTTAAACTTTCGATAAACATAGTGATTTTTCTTAATACGACAGGTTAAGCTCTAAGAAAAGAACTTTCACTCAGGCAGAACGATGCTGTTTCAATTTCCCCCGGTAATTCAGGCTGGTCTTGCTGCTGGCAAGTACGCCCAAGTCTTTACATCCGCAGGAGTCCCCATAGGTTTGGCGAGAGATGCAGCAACAGGTCAGTTTGTTGGTCATGCGGTTGGTTTCCTCAATAATAGTGGCGCTGCGCTGAATCCGCTAGTTGCTGTTCCCCAGATGGCAATGAGTGCAGGACAGATGTATCAAATGCACGGGGGATTTCAAGCTGTCCAAGCTAGTTTGGGAGTTCTGCAAGCCACAACAGCCGTGATTGGTGTGGGAACTGTAGCAGGAGTGGCACTGTCAGCCGTGAACCTGTGGCAGACTTTGAAACTGAGGCAAGACGTAAAACAACTAAAGCTTGATGTTCGAGATGGCTTTATTGACCTCAAAAAAGCCCTAAAAGACCAAGGGAAAGAAATAATCCAACACATTGACGAAGTTGCCCAAGATATCAAATTTGAACAGCATCGTTTAGTCTTGATTCAGGCTTATGGACGGTTCCTCGAAGCAACCAAGCTGATGAAAACCGCTATATCATGTGAAGACGTAAGTATCAAAAATGCAGACTTAGCCAATGCACGGCAGATGTTATCAGAAGCATTAGCAGACTATAACAATCCTCGCCTATTATCAGAAACCTGTGCCGCCGGACAACTGCGAAGACACGAATGTGCTTGGGCAATTGATCAGACGATCGCACTCTCCTATCAACAGCAAAATGAGTTAGCCGCCGTCAGCGATCGCCTTTCTCATCTCCAGGATAAAATTCGTCAAGATGCCCTCACTGTCATTGAACGCTGTGACACCGAAGACGAGTTAGATTTTCTCTTCCCTGAACTCACCCGAATTCATGACCATGATTTACTCGTACTGGAGTCTTGGCAAAATCAGGTGGATTGGATGCGCTCGCTTCCTGCATCCGAAGTTAAACTACTTCAAAGTGCCGACTTCAGCAACTCAGACGCTACAGCTACCCCAGACGCCAGTGCAGATCCAAATGTCTTAGCAGAACCCCCCGAACAATTACTCTATGAGAACTTAAAGCAAAAATCTCATCCCGCATCCCTGCTTGACCAACTGCAATTTATGATCAAACCTAAGTTACGTCAAGAGTGGAAAACATACATCACTCAACAAGCTGCGATCGCGGGTTACAAAACCTTAGTTCCGGCAAACCTGGAAAAAGCCTCAAACTTAGCCGTTGCCAACCTCTACTGGTATTTCCAAGTCAGAGATGAATCAGAAGAAGAGACAGAACAAAGTGTCAAATCCAGAAGAGCTTACCAGTAGCAAGTTGCCAACAAACTGGTCAAAAAAGCTGATGCGATTATAGTGGAAAACCTCAACATTCAGTGAGTCATAAGCTGTCATGCATTTAAATTGGGTATTAGTAGCGAGCAAGATGCAAAGCCTGCGGCATGGCTTCGCTAAACGCACTACAAGGATTGCGCCATTATTGATATTAAGGTTTAAATGCCGAACAGCTTATCATGTTCGGTTGAATACCCATAATTACGGCAAGGTTGAGTAGGGGCTTGGTTACCAAGTCCGTACATTTTTATTATGGGTGATAAAGCTATTCTCGATTCCCATGCCGATTGACGGAACATTGGGGGGCAATATACCAAGCACCACCTCGATTCCCACTCAAATCACAGGCTTCAATTGGACCGGCACCATTGGATTCGACATAAATTCCTTGTGCCTGATTCCGATTAATCTGACATTGCCAAATTTTAGCATTACCCTCTTTTTTAATGGTGACACCAACTCCCCCATTTGCGCCAATATCGCAGGCGGTTAACGTCACTTTACAATCCGAACCAATAAATACGCCATCCTGCTGCATTCTATAAATTTTGCAGTTCTTTAGCGTGGGATAACTGCCTTTGAGAATATACACGCCCGTATTATGGTCTGATAAGGTACAGTATTCTACTAATCCCAGACCATTCTGACTAACCAAAATCCCATACATTGCCCCTCCCTGAATCTGACAATAGCGGATTTTGGGATTCGCGATCGCGCCATGTATATAGATACAGGCAATACCATTGGATATAATCGTACAGTTCTCTAGAATACATTGTCCTTGCGGAATATCAATGGCATAAGGCTTCAGTAGGGGTTCACTCACCAGACGCCCAATCCCATTTGCCTGTTGTACATTAAACCAATCTTGATGACGCAGGGTTAACCCGCGAACAACGGCTTGTTCGGTCTGAATTTGCAGACAAGGTTGGTATCGACTTTCGATGATAATATCCTCGGGTTGTCCCTGTCCAACAATTTCCACGTCCTTATCAATCACTAAACTTTCCTGATAGAAACCGGGACGCACGACAATCCGCGTCTGAGGTTCCGCCTGTTTAATCGCATCCCGGATACGTCGATAATTCGCCTCACCCAGTTTAGCGACAATCAGTTCTTTTTTTATCGGAAGTAAGGAAGGGGTTTTAGACAGGGATAATGAAGGCGGATTTGTCACCGCCTCTAAGTCATGGAGGACTTCTGTGGCTGACTGATAACGTTGCTTTGTCGCACCTTGCAACATTTTATCCAGAATACAACCTAACCGTTCGCTGATTGGATGGTTAAGAATGTCTCGCCATACCCAAACCCCGTCATCGAATGAATACAGATCAAAGGGATCAGTTTGGGTTAAAAGATGAATACAAGTTACACCTAAACTATAGATATCGCTAGCAAATACGGCTTTCCCGGCGGCTTGTTCCGGGGCGGTATAGCCAGCACTGCCAATCACGGTTCCGGTAACCGATAGGGCGGTTCTAGGGGAAAACTTAGAGGCACCAAAATCTACCAGTACCAGTTTGGGGGCAGACGTCTGGAAAGAGGTGACAGATTCTGTCTGAGAGGTTGCTGAAATTTGAGTCAGTTGAGACGAAGAAGATGGAATACGTTGAATAATATTTTCGGGTTTAATATCTCGATGAATCACCTGTTGGTTGTGGATAAATTGTAAGACGGGTAATAAATCCTGCAACAGGTTAATAATTTGAGTTTCATTAAAACTCCCCTCTTGAGCCAGTTTTTCAGCTAAAGTCTGTCCCTGAATAAACTCTTGCACCAAATATTGACAACCCTCTGCTTCAAAATGCGCCAAGAGTTCCGGAATTTGGGGATGTTTACCTAATTCATCTAGGCGCACCGCTTCTTGTTCAAAGAGTTCGGCGACTTTTTGTCGGTTTTGATGTCCGTGAATATGAGGAAAAACCTGTTTAATCACACAATGGGGTTTTGAGGGTTTATATTCATCCACCGCCAAGAAGGTTCTCCCAAACCCCCCTTGACCAATTGGGCGAATGGGTGTATATCGATCGCCTAGTCGTAATTTTGCCCCACAGCTTTGACAAACCCTACTCCCATTCTGGTTTTGGGGAGATTGACAGGTGAGGTTGATACAGTAACTCATGCGTCAAGGGAACAGGGAACAGGGAAGCTCTCCGTAGCCTCGTCGCCTCGTTTCCAGGCTTGAGAAGGGAATGCTTTTAGGGAGGCTCTGCCTTTCATACTAGCGCTAGGGATAACCGATTGAATTGAGTCGGGGCGGGTTGAGCCACATCAATGAGATAAGTTTCATCGATTGTACATAAGCAGGGTGGCTCAAAAATCGCGGAAAGCCTCACCGTGAGGCTGTTTCGTTCTTTTTGCTGGGAGAACTTCAGGTTAAAGCTTTATCAAGGAAAGTCCGCGACAAAATCCGCGATCGCACTACGATACAATTAAACAACTCCTTCAAAATCTAAACAAAAAAGGATGGCTGAACTCAAACTTAGGTCAAACGATCCAGATTCTCTCAGACAAATTATTCAAAGTGCTTTGTCGGAAAGATTACATAGCATTAACGCAGGCATAAAAAAAACACAAGAACGTCTTCAAGCATTTGAAACCAAGTATCAATTATCGACAGAGGAATTTCTCACCCGATTTAATAATGATGAATTCGCCCATGATTTTGACTTTGATGAATGGATTGGAGAATCTCGAATGTTGACCCACCTACAAAAAACCAAAGAGTCTATAGAGGAAATTGATTTTGTTGATTGAAGAGTATTTTCAGCAAATTCAGCTTTTAATTGAATCCTCTTCAATCGTACAATTATTTAATCTTGAACGAGACAAAAGAGGAATGTATGAAGGTTTTATTAGAGGAAAAATTGACTTCAACGATAATTTATCACTGCATTTTCGAGAATTTGTCTATGTAGAAATTTATCTGAATAGAAAAATGTATAGTTATCAATATATGGATTCAGAAAATAATTTAATTTTTCGTTATGACAATACAGAACACCACCGAAAATTAAATCTTTCTACTTTTCCTCATCATAAACATGATGGCAGCGAGGATAATGTTATTACATCAGATGCTCCACTTTTAGCGGAGGTGCTTAAGGAAGTTGAAAAAATAATACATCAACAAAACCCATGATACCAAATTTTGTATCCATAACCCTGTTATGTACAGATTGTAGAGACGTTGCATGCAACGTCTCTACAGGGTTTGGTTTTGACTCACCCCGACAAACGACTACCGTACCGTTTTGAGACTGTCAATTTTCCGCATAAATAGGTCACTGAAAATACTAATGACCGGACGCTTGCGGACTTTAATATTGGCGCTGATCGACATCCCCGATTGTAAGGGAACTTCTTTGCCGTTGACCGATATGGTTTGTCGATTCATGCGAATTTCGGCGGGGAAACGATAGAACGGGTAAACCTCATTAGGCGGTAAAGCATCCGACCCAATTTGGACTAACTCGCCTTTGACATCGCCAAATTCGCTGTAGGGGAAGGAATCAACTCGAACATCTACGGGCATTCCTTCGTTGACAAAACCAATGTCCTGGTTGGTGATATAAACTTTGGCAATCAGTGTGTCATTCGGGACAATTTTCACAACAGGCTCACTGGTGTTTGCCACAAATTCAGGACTGGCTTGCAGGTCAAACACGATGCCGCCTTCAGGTGCCTGTAATTCCTGATTGGTTAGCGTTACCTGGATTTGGCTGAGTTGGCTCTCGATTTCTTGGAGACGTTTTTGGTTTTCAACAATAATTTTGGTGAGTTGGCTGTCAATTTCGGCGATCCGTTGTTCGTTTTGGGCAATTTGGGTTCGCAGTTCTTCTTCTGAGAGCGCCATGGTGTTTTGTTTGCGTTCCTGGGCTTGCTGAATCGCTTTCTCTAACCGTTCCTGTTCTTTCTGGAGACGGGCTACCTCGGCGGCGCTACTGTCGGTGTCTTGTTTCTGACGTAGATATTGGAGTTCGCCAAATGCGCCCTCTCGCCACAGCTTCTCTAGGCGCTCAGTAATTTGTCGGTTAAACTGCAATACTTGTTCAGCATCGGCAAGTTGGATTTGGGTTTGAGTCAGTTGGCGATTGAGTTGTTCGACTTCTAACTCGGCAGCAGCAACGCGAGAGTTATACTCGTTTTGGCTTGCCTGTAAGCGTTGCCGTTGTGCCAAGGTTAGACCCGTGGGATCTCCGGTGAGTTGAGCTTGATAGAAGTTCTTTTCTGCCACTAAAGCCGCCCGATTTTTGGTGAGTGAGGCAATTTGAGGGGGGAGTTTCTCCGGTAGATTTTCGGGGTCAATGGAAACAGCTTTGCCCGTCATCTGAGCCTGATAAAATTGATTTTCTTGGATTAAAGCGGCGCGAATTTGCTGGAGGGATTTAAATTGAGCTTGAGCCGCTGTTTGGTCAAAGGTGAGCAGGGTATCCCCTTTTTCAACCCGATCGCCTTCTTCAATCTCCACTGATTTAACCACCCCCCCTTGAGGGGCTTGGACTTCTTTGACGGCGGCTTTGGGTTCGAGTTTGCCTTGGGCGGGAATGGCTTCTTCAATTTTCGCCAAACACGCCCACCCGACGCTGAGGGTTGTCACCCCAATCAACGCCACAACAATCATGCGGGGCCACAGGGGAGATTGTTGCAGGATAACGGGTTGATCAAATTCCGGAGGGTGCGTTGTCCGCCGAGTAGCTCCGGCTTTGGTTGCAGTTTTCACTGACTGGGCGGGCGATCGCGTGGCAAGGGGTTGGCTGGATGATCCGTTGCGTTGATTCATGGTAGTATTAGTCCTTCGTCATTGGTCATTCGTCATTGGTCATTCGTCCCTGTTTCCTCTCAAACCAATTTCGTCATATTGAGGTCTTGAAAAGAAACAAAGGACATAAGACAAATACCTTAAAGTTGAGCGTCTTGCTGTTGATAGAGGCAGTAGTAGCGCCCTTGCAGTGCCATCAGTTCGTCATGGGTTCCTTGTTCAACGACTGATCCTTTATCCATCATTAAAATGACGTCGCTGTTACGAATGGTACTTAAACGGTGGGTAATGAAAAAGACAGTGCGTCCTTTGAAGGCTTCAATTAGATTTAAACAAACTTGCCGTTCGGTGTCATAGTCAAGGGCGCTGGTGGCTTCATCCAAGATTAAGAGTCGCGGATTTTGTAGTACCGTGCGGGCAATGGCAATCCGCTGGCGTTGTCCCCCGGATAGGGATGATCCTCGCTCCCCGACTCTTGTATTGTAACCACTGGACAACCCCATGATAAACTCATGAGCGGCGGCGACTTTAGCGGCTTCAATGATTTCCTCGGCGCTAGCATCGGGATTGGTCAGAGCAATATTATCTTGTACCGTACCATCAAACAGCAGACTATCTTGGGGTACAATCCCTACCTGACGACGCAGGGAATAGAGTTCAACTTTGGAGATATCGTAGTTGTCGATTAAAATTCTGCCTGAATCGACATCATAGAGGCGGGGTAACAGTTTCATTAATGTACTCTTACCGGAACCACTTTGACCGACAATCCCGACAAATACGCCAGCCGGAAAATGCAGGTTAATATTGGTTAATTGCCAAGGACCACTGGTGCCAAAGCGGAAGGAGAGATTTTCATACTCCACTTCCCCTTTAATCGCAGGCATGGGAATATTTAAGCGATCTGCCTCATCCGCTTCTTGGGGGCTATCCACGATATCACTTAACCGTTCTAAGGATAGCGCCGTTTCTTGGAAATTCTGCCACAGTTGGGCTAATCGGAGTAGGGGACTGGTAACATAGCCGGAAATAATTCGGAAGGCGATTAATTGCCCCAAGGTTAACTGCCCATCTAAAACCAGATAAGCACCCACCCATAGCACTAACAAAGCGGAGAGTTTATTCAAGAAATTACTCATTGAACCCGCCGTTGTAGACGTTAGCACCGTCTTAAACCCTGCCGATACATACCGGGCATAGCGTTCCTGCCATTGCCAGCGCGATCGCAATTCGATGTTTTGCGCTTTGACGGTTTGAATCCCGGACATGACTTCCACTAAATAGGATTGAGTCTGGGCGTTCCGTTCTGCTTTGGTTCGCAGTTGGCGACGGACAATCGGTGAAACAATTACGGTTAACAACACAAACAGGGGAATAATCCCCAACGAGACAATTGTTAGCACCCAGCTATAAATAAACATGACCACGATGTACAACACGGAAAACACCGCATCTAACACCACCGTCAACGCCGTTCCCGTGAGAAACTGACGAATATTTTCCAACTCATTAATTCGACTTGCCAGTTCCCCTACTGGACGCCGTTCAAAATACCGCAACGGTAAGCGGACTAAGTGGTCAATAATCTCCGACCCCAGATGCATGTCAATCCGGTTCGTCGTATCCACAAATAGATACGTCCGGAAACTGGTTAATAATGCCTCAAAAACGGCAATGATCACCAGGAACAAGCCCAGCACATGCAGCGTATCAATACTGTTCTGTACAATCACCTTATCGATAATCACCTGGATCATCAACGGATTCGCCAGTCCGAATAGCTGCACAAAAAACGAGGCGATAAACACCAAGATTAAAACGCGACGGTAGCGCACCAGCGAGGGGAGAAACCATTGCAAGCCAAACCGCTGCTTCGGTGTGTGTTTCGTCCGTTGTACCAACAACACCGGGATCGCTTCCGGTGACTGCCCGTCTTCGCTTCTCGGTAAACTATCCAGTAAATCAGCAGGTTTACGGCGGACAATCCCCAGTTCTGGCACACCCAGTACTAATTCTCGTGGCTTGGCTTCATAGAGAACGGCAAAACCTTCATGCCAAGGAACCAGGGCGGGGGTTTGCAGGCGGTTGATTGATTGGGGCGGTACATTTACCAATTGGGCGTGTAAGCCGATTAAATCAGCTACCGCCCCACACAGGGGTAACGACAACCCTCCAGTGCGCTGCATCTGTTCATTGAGTACCCGACGAATCACATCGCGGCGGAAGGGCATTTCTAAATACTTACTCAGCATTTGGAAACAGGCGACGGTACCATCGAGGAGTCCCTTCCCTCGGACATGGGGATATTTGCGCTGGGAGTCAGCGGTTTGATCTTCATCCTCTGTGGCTTCTAGCAGTTTATCGGAGGCATAGGGAATGCTATTGTCGCCATCGCCATCATCCAGCCAGGGGTCATCGTCGGTGGTTAGGGGGGTTGGTTCACCAACTACCGTCACCGGAGTAGTCGGGAGTTCGGTTTCAGCTTCCCCGACTAAATCCGATTCACGAAACCCGATAATCCGGGCGGGGGTAGATCCTTGGATGTCTAACCCTTGAGAAATCACCTCTGGCGTCAGCCGACTTCCTAGGGGAAAATCTTTAACGACACTCCCACCACTGACGAACCACACCCGATCAGGGGTCAAGAGTTCAGTGGCGTCAGTCATGGGATAGAGGTAACGCACCTCGGCATCTGGGTAAGCGTTTGTCGCCAGTTCTTTGAGATTCATAATCCCACTGGCTTGGCGTACCAATTCCGCGCCAATTAACTCAAAGGCTTCGATGACACTGCACTGGTTTTGGAACGCGGCGGTAGCGGTAGGTTCCTGTGCCATCAGCGCCAGAAACTGACCCGTGGGGATGGTTAAGCAGACTGATTCCGTCGATGCGATCGCTGTTTCACAAGGGATACCCCGCATCAGACTCACCCAACCCAGAATTGAGCCCGGTTTCAGCAAGTCCAGGGTGACGGGTTTTTGGGTGGTTTGTTCGTAACTCAAAAGCCGCGCCTTTCCCTCATAGAGAATCGAGATCTGAGAGGGCATTTTTTCTCGCATCAGGATCGGTTGACCCATACGATAGCGCAGCAGTTGACTTTTTTCCGCCAACTTGGTTAGGGTCGAGGCGTCAAGTTGATTGAAGGGAACGATATCTGCCAGAAAATCCTGAATTGTTGTCTTTGTGTAGGTCATGGGGCAGCCTCAGGGAATAGCATTGTAGAGACGTAGCATGGCACGTCTTGACAGGGTTTAGGATTGAACAGGTGTACCTAAGGATATCTGCTGTCGCAGTTGTTCTTTTAACCAGGTGGTAAACATTTCATCTAGGAGTCGCTGACGCATGGCATCATCAAGTTGCACGGGTAAAAACTTTTCTAAACGAATGACGATAAACCAGTCCCCCAAGCGGGTAGGGGGTAGAAGTTGACCGGGTTGGCTGACAGTTAACATTTGCGCCAAGGTGGGGTGGGGTGTACTCAGTTCCACGGGTCCGACTAATCCGCCTGTTTGCGCCTCTGGTCCTTGGGAATAGTCCCTGGCAAGTTCATTAAATGACTGTTCTCCTTCTTGGATACGAAAATAGAGTTCTTGGGCAATCGCCGCCTCCTTTGTCCGAATCAGGGAATAAATGACCCGATCTAACCGCCCTTTGCGCTTGAGGAAATAGGATTCAATCTTATGTCCCCAGGTCGCCTGTTTAAATTTTTCCAGCTTCAGTCCCCGAACCGCTAACTCTTCAACTTGTTCTAAGCTTAAGTCTTGGCGATCGCGCCACGCTTGACGTTCTTCCTCAGTCGTGAGTTGATTCTTAGCATAGAACTGTTCGCAGGCAGCATTTTTTTCATCGTCGGTACAATCTATGGTGGCAATGGCTTGATCAATAATGATTTCTCGCAATAACTGAGGGAGTAATTGATAT
The DNA here is from genome assembly GCF_040220235.1 of Coleofasciculus sp. B1-GNL1-01. NCBI lineage: Bacteria > Bacillati > Cyanobacteriota > Cyanophyceae > Coleofasciculales > Coleofasciculaceae > Coleofasciculus > Coleofasciculus sp. B1-GNL1-01. The sequence goes on along the minus strand of NZ_JAVJTO010000031.1, from coordinate 63,365 downwards.
TTGGCTAACAGGGGAATTACTTCTTCAGCCGTGATGGTTTGGTCGCCAACCTTTAAAATGGCAGTCATCGTGGTGAGAAGCCTCTCAAGGTAGTGTTTTCAATAGGTTATAGACTGGGTGATTTCCAAGATAACATCTTGCTTCAACTCAGCGTTATACTCTAGCGCCAATATTAATTGAAAGTTTATGAAAGTTAAGATTTTTCCTTGGGGCGAGGATTTTGTTAATTTTTTTGTTCAACGGGAATATAGCCAAAGGCAGAAGGTTTCTTCCGGGTACAAGGCTGTTTGGGTGGATGAATCGGTCTTATCGGTCTATCGCAACAGCGATACAAGTGTGAATATCGGCGTTGGTTTTAATCGCTCCCGGTGTAATATGAGTGGCACAGGCGAAATATCCGCGATCGCGCAACGCCTGAATCAGATACTCTCGTTTTGGGATATCCAAACGCCCTCGGCGTCCAATTTCCGCCAAGGTATAAAAGTAGGGCGGGAAATCGGCTTCTGCTTCCATGAGGCTGAGGAGTTGTACCCGTTTTGACCAGTGCCACTTTTGAGCTAATCCCTGCATCTGTCTTAACCAAGATTGATTATGCAACAATCCCAGCCACAACGGACCACTCAGGGTCAGGGATTTTTGGTCATAAGCACAAACCACACGCCCTAACTGACGCCAAGACACAGTTTGATAATTACCACAGTGATGACAATAACCCAAAAATCCGTAATTTTGCAGCGTCAACGGCTGGGTTTTGACCAAACGTACCATTAGGCGGTAAGTTTGACCCGTAAACAGGGAGAAAATCGGCTCAATCCCCAAACCCTTGGCGATGGCTTGCTGCTGAAGTTTACCAATCACCACTCGCAATCCTTGTTCCTGGGCGGCGGGATGGTTGCGGGGATACGCCCCATAAATCCCCAAACTGCTTTCTGAAGCATGACCTGTTAGTTTACGCCCATCGGTACTGGTGAGATAAAGAAGTCCCCCTAGTTTCAGCGCCCAGAGGCTGGTATCCAGATAGGGAGTAGGGGAACCGAAACAGTCCACATCGATGAAATCGTAGTAATCTCGACGGTTATAGCACTCAAAAAAGACCTGATTAACGTCGAGATGGGTAAGGGTAGCTTTATGGCTGGCGATCGCGCCTGCTAAATTTTGCTGTAGAATCGGGTTAAGCTCAGGATTTCCCTCATTCACCCAGATCCAATCGGCTTGACTTTCCAAACTATAGCGTAGAGAACGCACTCCACAGCCACTCATCGCATCAATTACTCGTAAGTGACCGATTTGAAACTTATAAATTGCTGCGGCTAAAATGCCTAAATCTCGCACCACTTGCGTCCCTGGGCGATAAAACGCATTACCAATTTTAAATGTGGCATTGCCTTCGGTATGTTCGGTTAAATTTAGGTTCATTGTTTGCGCTTTTGAGTCTTATATTATTTTTCAAATAAGTGATGTAAACAGATCCCCGACTCCTCAAAGAAGTCGGGGATCTTGCTTGGATAGACTGTACTTTATACCAAGTTGCATTCAAAGATATATAGCGGTTCTCATTTGAAAGCACTACACCCTACACCCCACACCCCACACCCCACACCCTGTCTCTACCAAGGTGTATTGCACCCAATCGAGAAGTGCTATAACTTTATCCTCCCCCCGCTTCCCCAGCTTCCCCAGCTCCCCCAGCTCCCCCAGGTGCATGATCACACCCGTGGAAAACAGAAACTTGATCCAGATCAGGTATTGACTTAGCCACAACAGCTTGCTATCGTGTCCAGTAACAGGCATCTAATTAACGTTTCATAAAAAGCCCTCAGCTATGCTCAACTGCAACAACTACTTTTATTTTTGGTTTACGGAGGTTCACCGGAGGTGAGCAGAGTTCCTCATGGAACCTCCCCGGTGGACCGCAGAGCGAAAGCTGCGGTCTTTTTGTTTTTTAAGGAGTATCTGATGACAACCTACCTGAATCACTGGTTTACCTTGTTTTACTTTTTTTGGTTCGGAAGCAGTTCCGGGTAGGTGATGCTGCGTTAAATTTTCTCAGAACCCGGAACCCACAAGGAACCGGGTTTTTTTATTGTCCACTCATTGTTTAAAGGAATTAGTCTGATGGTGAATGCTACACTTGCCACCCAATCCGATCGCCCAACTTTGGTTCATCTGTCGAATCATATCACTTTCGGGGGTGAGGAACTGGTGATAATTGCTGGTCCTTGTACGGTGGAGAGTCGATCGCAGATGGAAACCGTCGCCACTCAACTGCAACGCGCCCCGGTTCAGGCGTTACGCGGCGGTGCTTTCAAACCTCGCACGTCTCCTTACTCGTTCCAAGGTTTAGGGGTAGAGGGACTAGAGATATTATCCCAGGTGCGATCGCGTCATCAGATTCCCGTGGTGACGGAAGTCATGTCCATTACCCAAATCGAGTTAGTGGCTGCCCATGCTGATATGCTTCAGGTAGGCAGTCGTAATATGCAAAACTTTGATTTACTCAAAGCCTTGGGTCAAGTTGATAAACCGATTCTGCTGAAGCGGGGATTAGCGGCGACTCTAGAAGAATTCGTTATGGCAGCCGAATATATTCTCAGTCATGGGAATTCTCAGGTGGTACTGTGTGAACGAGGGATTCGCAGTTTCGATACTTATACCCGGAATGTCTTAGATTTGGGAGCAGTTGTGGCACTTAAGCAGATGACTTCATTGCCTGTGATTGTAGATCCCTCCCACGCCACGGGCAAACGGGAATTAATTTCCCCGTTGGCGAAAGCGGCTGTCGCAGTAGGTGCGGATGGATTAATCATCGAGTGTCATCCCGAACCGGAAAAATCCGTATCGGATGCCCGTCAAGCGTTATCGTTAGACGATATGGTGCAGTTGGTTCACAGCTTACACCCCGTCGCCGCCGCCGTCGGGCGAAAAATCCCAGCCAGTTTAGCGGCTGTGTCAGCTTGAGGTTTAATTTTAATTAAGTTTTCGGCTGATGCGATCGCCTCATCCCGGACTTGGAAACAGTTCCGGGATGTTGTCGTTTGGTCAGGTTGATTCCCTTGTCGCTGGTGGTCGAGCAAAATGAGTCATCTTGCCTAATAATGCCAGGTTTTGGGAATACTAAACAGCTTTTCGCGCCAAGAGTATAACCGTTCCGATAACGAGAAAACCAATTCCCCACCACAGGGAGTTACCTGGGAAACTCTTGAGCAAGAGGGTTACGATTCCCGAAGTAAGAAGTGACCACCCGATTGTTGTTCGATATTGCATGAATGACAGCTAAAGCCTCAAAGATGTTGAATGAACAGGGATTTACCCTGAGATACTGCTTAGGATAGTCGGGGAATCAGATGACAACCTCCATCAAGAGAGATAGGGGGTGCAATCGGGGTAAAAAACCCATCCTCTGATACTCCAGTAAACTATTTATTGTGATTGGCATATCCCCTAAAATTGCTGATCCAGACGAGAATTCAGTTATTCGCTTTTTCTCTCAGACTTGGCTCAAATAAAGCATTCGTCAAGTTAGCACCCCTAAAGCATGTCCCCGAAAACTCTTTAATTTCTCGAATCGTGAGGATCAGGGAGTGCATCGTCAGCCAGAGAAAACTCACCGATAAACAACTCCAGACAACTCCCAACGTTAGCTTTTGCACGCTTAAAAACGCGATCGCACTCGTTCCCACCAGAAAGGCAAACCCGTACCCCGCGAGAGTTCCCGCCACTGTGATCGCAATGGCGACGAATCGACTTCTCACTTTGAAACTGATAATTGCTGCGATTATCCCTCCCAACACCGCCGCCGCCGTAGCGATTTGGGGGTTGTTGTCAGTGGTGGTTCCGGCGTAGAAGAAACTCAGCAAAGCACCGGATGCTGTTCCCGATATCACGGTTGCAATCTGTCCGACGCTAGACTTGATACCCGTGAGATTCCTAACTCCCGAACCCGCCCCAGCAATTCCCAAACTAATATATAAGGCTAGAATATAAGCCCAAGTTGAACCTCCCGGAATCTGACCCAAAGCCCCAAAAATTGTATGCGCGATCGCATCAACTGCTAATAATGCCACTATCACCGCCACCCCTAGTACCAAGATGATCTGTCTGAGTGTTTGACCCACCTTGACTCGCTCAAAATTGGCTCCTTTTAAGGAAGCATAACTAAAATCACAACCTCGAATATCTGAACCGCTAAAGTCTGCACCGTTTAGGTTTTGACCTTTAAAAGAGCGGTTTCGCAAGTCTTGGTTAGTAAAGTTAAGCGGGTGCGAATGAATCATGAATTGAGAACGATGAGTCACCGAAATTGGATTAACTGGAAGCAATTTTTCATCATTGCGGGTATGGGTATCTTAGCTATCCCACTACTACTTTATAGTCGGCTGATTAGCTTACGCCCACCCCGTACTGATGTGGAAAAAATCCTGTTTCAGGGTATTGTTTATAAACGTGATGTCCGATTATCACCCCGCCCACTGGTTATTCATCGTGTCACCATTGACTTGACAGCACCCGGAGTGAAGGTATTTGTTACCCCAGGAACAACAACGTCAGATAATACCGTAACCAATGCGCGAACCACCTCAGAATTTGTCCGCGAGTTTAAACTGCAACTAGCAATCAATGCTAACTTCTTCTATCCCTTTCGGGAAAAGACGCCTTGGGATTATTATCCTCATAGTGGCGATCGCACGACTGTAATCGGACAAGCCATATCCAATAGCAATCGTTACTCACCCCCGAAAACGAATTGGTCTGCGTTATGCTTTTTAGAGAGCGATCGCGCCCAAATTGTTGAACAGGGAAACTGTCCAGAAGGTACAGTGCAGGCGGTTGCGGGTAATCGTATTTTTGTCAACCATGGTAAGCCTGTCACGGCTAGTCTCTCTCAGCACAGTAACACCAAACCCTACTCACGAATCGCTGTCGCTGTTGATCAGCAAGGTCAAAAATTATGGCTAATTGCTGTAGATGGCAAGCAACCCTTTTACAGCGAAGGAGTAACCTTAGCTGAATTAGCTGAAATTGTCATTAATTTAGGTGCTGATCAAGCCTTAAACTTAGACGGAGGCGGTTCCAGCACATTAGTAATGGCAACATCATCAGGAACTACTGTATTAAATGCGCCAATTCATACCAAACTTCCCATGGTTGAACGTCCAGTTGCCAATCACTTAGGCTTTTATGCTCTACCCGCGATAGAAAATGAATAAATCGAATTTTTGGGATATATGTTAGTCTTTCTCAGCTTGTGACGATGGTTAAATCAATATTTCATCATCTAAACTCCAGTTATTAACTGTTCGCCAATATCTTCAGCTTGATAACGCAGTATCGGAAAATGTTGTGCGATCGCGGATAATGACTGGCGAATCTCAGAGGCGCTCTCTATCAGCGTTGAGGGAATTTGGCGTTCTGTTAAATCCGTTAAAAGATTCAGAATACAGGTTGCCAAATCTTCATCAGCATTATCCAACAAATTTAAGAGCTGACTTAAGGCATCTACCGCGCCCAGCCGATACATTGCTCCGAGCAATTCGGCTTGTACTTTCACAGAAGATTCAGATTTCAGATATACTTCAAGTTTAGGTAAAAGTTGCGCTGTACCTAAAAGCCCAATGGAGTTAGCCGCATAAGCTCGCACAGCCTCATCAGCATCCTTTAGGGCATCTTCTAGGGCTGTTAAAGCTTGTTCATCCCCTATATCTCCCAATGCTTCAGCCGCTGAAGCCCGAACCAGTGGCTCAGCATCATTTCGTAAAGCATGCTGAATAGGTGCGATCGCAGGTTTATAACGAAGCCCTCCCAGTGCCTCAACCACTTCAGATCTAACAATTACTTCTGGATCGTTAAGTAAGTTTATTAAGGTACAACCAATTGTTTCTGGTTCCTGTATTCCCAGATAACCCAAGGCGTAAGCCGCCGTAGAGCGAATCGCCGGATCAGCCGCAGTTAGCAACGTTACGATTTGCGGTGCAGCCACATAAGCTTGAGCATCCACTAGCTCAATCACAGCTTTTGCTTGCCGTGACGGATCATCGGAAGCGCAATCTTCTATCCATGTCTGAATCGTCTGCTGAACCATCTGAATGTATTTAACCTTTTCGTCGGCGACTACGGCGGCATCCTTTAGCCTTCTGGGTTCCTTTGATTCTAAGAATTCTAGCGGTGTCACGAGTAGTTTTGGCATCTCTCATGAGTATATCGAGGGCTTGACATAATGTTTTAGCTGAACCTTCCCTCAGTAGCTGATAAGCCTCTGCTAGGATTCCTGAATCAGATAGGTTTCCTCGTGCTGGCATAATTCGCTCCTATCTAGACAACAAAAAAAACGAACCGTCTTATATGCGTATCTAAAATACACATCAGACGGGATAATTATTTTTGTGCCTAGGTACTTTTCGCTAGAGCGAATTGACGTCCTAAGTCACTTTCAATTATTATTCAAATTACATACATTCTATAGTAATCCATTCAAGCAAAAATAACAATCAAATCCATCATCTTTCCACATTCCTACGGTGAATCTTCCCACTCTGGCGTTAAACGTCGATAGTCATAATCTCTTGCTCCCGGATGACAACTGATGCATCCAGCCGCCGTCAATGTCGGAGGTAAATCAACACGGGGATGAAGGGCTTTAAAATACCGTGATTCAGTCACCCGAAAGGGTGCTTGCTCATCTTCCCCTACAGGACGAGAAAACGTTCGTAAATAATTCCAGACAATGAAGATAAATGGACGCGGAATCTGCTCTAACCGTTGTCCATAATGCTGTTCAGGTTCTAATAGCAAAGTTTCCCAGGTTTGAGTTGGCATAACTTCTGGGGGTAAGGCAACATGACAACTGCCACAGTTTTCCAGGTACAGTTTTAATCCAGTTTGATAGCGCTCTGGAATTGGATCAACAGTGCCAATCGCCATCAGTGTTTCTAAATTCGGGGGTTGAGGTGTCTCTGCTGCCCTTAAAACCCCTGCCATACCGCCGCCGAGAAGGATACTCCAAACCAGTACAAGTACAAATAAAACAGTGTGCGATCGCAGATTGTTATAGTTTGTCATTCGTCATCCGTCATTTGTCATTTTTTATTTCTGACCCTCCAAAAATGTATCAGGGTCAATTTGAGAAATTCCCTTTAGGGACAAATCGTAGGGGCGGGTTTAGGGACTTAATTCAGATATCCACCAATAAATGTTCAACAAAACCCGCCCTCCTCACCGATAAATTAACTACATCAAAAACAAAACCTCTCCTCCCCACCGATAATGGAACAGCAAAACCCACCCTTCGTCCTAACCGAAATAATTTTGTCGCTTTTATGACAATTTTCTACGAGATCCTCTTACGGAATTGCCACAGAACGCAATAACTGTTCAACAATTGGCTTCGCCTGTCGTCCTCCTGCTGCCATGAGACGATGGGACAGAACATGAGGTGCCAGCATCTTCACATCATCGGGAATCGCATAATTTCGCCCGTCCAAAAATGCCAAAGCTTGTGCCGCCCGTTGTAAGGCTACAGTACCCCGTGGACTGACTCCTAAGACCACATCTTCCGCCTCACGAGATGCCCGTACTAAGTTGAGAATATACTGCTGTAACTCTCGTTCCACTTGCACCTGTTGACAAAGACGCTGTAATTCCAAAACGTCCTCTGTTGAAATACAGGGTTTAAGCTCCGAAAGCACCATCCCTCCCTGATGCAGTTGCAGCATTTGCAGTTCTTCCTCAGGCGTCGGATAACCCAGGGATAAAGATAGGGTAAATCGATCCATTTGCGCCTCTGGCAAGGGAAATGTCCCATGATACTCAATCGGATTTTGAGTAGCAATCACAAAAAAGGGTTGGGGAACATTACGAGATTTCCCATCCACCGTAACTTGCCGTTCTTCCATCACCTCCAGTAAGGCTGACTGTGTGCGCGGGGTTGCCCGGTTAATTTCATCCGTCAGTAGAATATTGGCAAAGACTGGACCAGCCAGAAATTCAAATTCACGGCTACTGGGATTCCAGATATTCGTCCCGGTGATATCCGCAGGTAAGAGATCCGGGGTACATTGAATGCGCTGAAATCGCCCATCAATGGAACGTGCCAAGGATTTTGCCAGCAGAGTTTTACCCACCCCAGGCACATCCTCTAGCAAAGCATGACCGCCTGAGAGTAAAGCAACCAAGACTAACCGAATGGCATCGGCTTTACCTACAATCGTCTGAGCCAGATTTTCTTTGAGTTGCTCAATCCGTTCTCTCATTACCCTTCCCCATTCCCTATTGCTGAGATTCAAAAAAAGTGATTGTCGCCGCACAGTCAGCCTGGATTTGCTTCCTGAGATCATCGAGGGAGGCAAATTTTTGTTCTGGTCGCAAAAACTGCTCTAGGCTCACGGTTATCGTCTGTCCGTATAAATCACCAGACCAATTTAGCAGGTGACTCTCAACTGTCAAGCAAGTTCCCTTGACGGTAGGACGTTCTCCAATATTCATTACACCCCATTGCTCCGGGACTGAGGGACTACTGACGCGCACACAGTAAACCCCATTGCGGGGTAAAAACTTGTCGGGGAACCATTCTAGATTGGCGGTGGGAAATCCTATCGTTCTGCCTAATTGCTGTCCTTTAATCACTTGACCCCTGATGCTGTAAGGACGACCCAGTAAGCGATTAGCTTTGAGGATATCTCCTTCCTCTAGGGATTTGCGGATTAAGGAACTGCTGATCCGTTCCCCTTGACAGGTTTGGAGGGTAACGATGCTAACCTTAACCCCATACGTAGCAGCGATCGCCTGCAAGTCCTTCGCGGTTCCAGTCCGGCGATATCCGAAGCGAAAATCCTCTCCGATACTGACATGGGTGGCTCGCAATTGTTCAATTAAAATCTTGTCCACGAATTGTTCTGGACTTAATGCCGCCAGTTCTCGGTCAAAGGGCAGCAGCACCAGTTGTTCAATGCCCAAGCGCTTTAACTGGTCTACTTTTTCGGGTTTTGGCGTCAATAACTTCCACGGTTGACCGGAAAAAAATTCACGGGGATGGGGATAAAAGGTTGCCAAAGTCGGATAAATATGCTCTCCTTCCTGATTAACCCTCTCTTGAGGATGTATTGGCTCAGACTGACCGGGTAAAAGGCTAGAGTGCTGCAAAATAGGATGAATCACCTGTTGATGCCCTCGGTGAATGCCGTCAAAGTTTCCTAGGGCAACAGCAGTTGGTGTTAAAGCAGTGGCAAGAGAAGAAGTAACCCACACGCTTTACATTTTTACACATTCTAGGAGTCGTGGCTAGATCTTGACCAACTCGTTGGCTTTGCGTTAAATTAGATCCCCGACTTCTTCAAGACGTCAGGGATCGGGTAGGAGAGATAAAGTCGGGGATATTATCGAATCGAAGCTTTTATCTCTTGTTGTAGGGGCACTGGATCGGAGACAGCCGACTCCACCAAAGAAATGGACAAGCCTTCACGAGCCATAACGGTATTGCGAAAGTGTTGAATGGCTTCTTCCCCAATTCGATCCAAGAAATCATCGTTGTGTAACGGATCGTGGTGAAAGATAACCAGAGTTTTCACGTTAGCGGCTTTGGCTAACTTAATGCCTTCTTGCCAAGTTGAATGACCCCACCCCACTTTGCTCGTTGCCGGAGAATAATATTCAGTATCCGTGTAGGTGGCGTCGTAGATCAGCACATCCACATCTTGAATCAGTTTTAAGATATTTTCATCTAAACCACTAGGTCTATGTTCGGTATCGGTAATGTAGGCGGCTGCATGTCCCCGCCAATTCACCCGATATCCCACGGCTTCACCGGGATGATTGAGCAAGGTATTTTCGACGGTAATCTCGCCCAGCTCAACGCTTTCACCAACCTCTAGGTCATAGAACTGCAAATCAGCTTGCATGACTTGCAAGGGGACGGGAAAATTGGGATGGAGCATTTGGTCGGTGAGGCGTTGCTTAATCGTGGAACCATTAGGCGCGATCGCTCCATAGATACGGAAACGATTGGTTTTGATAAACGCGGGAACAAAAAACGGAAACCCTTGAATATGATCCCAGTGGGAGTGGGTGAAAAACATGTGAGCCTCCACTGGCATTTGTGACAGCATGGACTGTCCCAACACCCGCAAGCCCGTACCTCCATCAAAAATTAATCGTTCTTTACCCACTCGCATTTCCACACAAGGAGTATTTCCGCCATAGCGAACCGTTTCTGGACCCGGACAGGCAATACTTCCTCTAACGCCCCAAAAGTGAATTGTGAATCCGTTGTGCTGACTAGACATAATTTTTCCTTGCAGGCTTTTTCAGACAGTCCATTTGTTAGTGTTTTCAGGTTGATGAGGAGTCTTTTTCATCCAATTCCCACAGTCTTAACATCTCCACCGACCCGGAGTAATCATCAACATATCCTTATTAGCGGCAGGCAACCCAATAAAACTCCCGGAGAGATATAAGTAGATATAGTCATGGTAGTTTAGGAGTTTTTTTGTTTAAGCTGATTTGAACCAGTTGTTTTGATTGTGGATGGACGAGCTTAGGGACGTCAAGTAACATGTAACGCCTGCGGAATTTATCACCAGGGAATAACTTCCGTGATCGCGATCAATCCGTTCCTGACACTCTTGAGTTGCTCACACCGCTCATCATTCAAGGCTATTCAGCAGTAGTGGTCTGAGGAAGGTAGTTGCACGGGAGCGATCCAGTTCCTTTTTGGGTCAAGGGGTCTAGCTACTATATCTGATACTACTTCCTCACGGATTAGCATCAGGTCTGAGACGCTTTACCTCTAGTTTATACCTACTGTTTTCCACAGCCTAACAAGTTTAGCTAAACCCCGTCTGGCATTTGAGGCAACACCAATATGTGATTTTGATCACGTTTTAGCTTAAGTTGAGCTTGAATGACTTAATTTTAATTACTGTGTGCAGACGTTCCGGCGAAGAAAGCTAAAATTCAAGACATGTTGCTGACGTTGAGAAAAGAGAATGGAACCCAAGGTCGAAATTTATACCTGGAGTCGTTGTCCCTATTGTATGCGAGCTAAAGGGTTGCTCAATGAAAAGGGCATTAACTTTACCGAATATTGTATCGATGGCGATGAACAGGCGCGAGAGCAAATGGCACAACGGGCAAATGGACGCCGTTCTCTGCCACAAATTTTTATCAATGACCACCATATTGGGGGTTGCGATGACCTGTATGGGTTAGAACTACAAGGTGAACTAGATACCTTACTGCAAGACGGAGCAGGGGCGAGTCATTGATAGGGGAGTTCCGGGAGCTGGGGAAGCTGGAGAAGCTGGGGAAGCTGGGGGCGGGTTTTGAACCAACGTTATCGTCAATAGTGAAACGAACGTCCCTAAACCCGCCCCGACAAACCCCAAAATGGTACTATTAGCCGCAACTTGATTATTAATCACCGAGGTAGGATTCCAGCGTGAAATTTGCGTTTATCATTGACCCGCTCTCAAAGCTTAATCCCAGTCATGATACGAGTGTGGCACTCATGGAAGCTGCCCAAGCCTTAGGTCATGACGTTTGGATTACTCAAGCTCAAAAGCTAACAGTTGTTAAGAATCAAGCGTGGGCAAATCTGGAGAAAGTCCAGCTAACCCCAGCCGAACTCGTTGAGGGGCGTTGGGTGGTAAGTGAACGCTGGTACGCTATCTCGGATACTGTATCCCTACCGTTAGAGGATATGGATGCTGTGTTTATGCGGACTGACCCCCCCGTGACTATTCCCTACCTCTATGCGACGTACATTCTTGACTACATCAACCCCAAAAAGACTCAGGTTATCAATACGCCGACAGGTTTGCGACGGGCAAATGAGAAAATGTATGCCCTACAGTTTAATGAAGTAATTCCGGAAACCATTGTTAGCCAGGATAAGTTGACCATCCAGAAATTCGTCGAGAAACAAGGAGCAGCCGTGCTTAAACCCTTGGGCGGTAAAGCTGGGGAAGGGATTCTGTTTCTAGAAGCAGGCGATCGCAACTTTAATTCCCTAGTTGAAGTTAGCACCAAATGGGGGCTTGAACCTGTCATGGTGCAAACCTATCTTCCGGCGGCTAAAGAGGGAGATAAGCGGATCATCCTGCTCAATGGTGACCCGATTGGGGCAGTCAATCGCATTCCTACAGGCAGCGAATTTCGCGGCAACATGGCAGTTGGGGGTCGAGTGGCGGCGACAGAAATTACACCGCAAGAGCAAAAAATTTGTGCTTTACTCAAGCCACAGTTGCAACAAGATGGTTTGTATTTTGTGGGAATCGATGTGATTGGTGGCTATCTCACTGAGGTGAACGTTACCAGTCCCACAGGTATCCGCGAGATTGACCAACTTAATGGTACGTGCTTAGGCAAAGACGTGATTGCCTGGGTTGAACAAAAAACTAACGCCTGAAGTATGAGTTATGAGCGATAAATTTGAATTTCTTCTCACCTGTTCCCTAACGAATGACTTAGCTTGCTTGGCGTTCCGCGAGTATGACGAATGACGAATGACCAATGACGAATGACCAATGACGAAAAACAAATGACAAATCAAATTGGAGTTGCTGTAATCGGTACCGGATTTGGACAGAAAATTCATATCCCAGGTTTTCAGATTCACCCCCGCACGCAGGTGGTAGCGGTTTATAATCCTCACCTGGAGAAAGCCAAGTCGGTAGCTGAATCTCATAATATTCCCCAAGCGAGCGATCGCCTGGAGGATATACTAGCGATGCCAGATGTCCAAGCGGTGAGCATTTCTACCCCACCCTTCCTTCACTACGAAATGGCAAAGCAAGTGTTGCAAGCCAGGAAGCATCTGTTATTGGAAAAACCAATGACCCTCTCAGCCACCGAGACGCGAGATCTCTATCACCTCGCCAATAAGCAAGGGGTTGTAGCTATGCCAGATTTTGAATTTCGCTTTGTTCCCCCATGGCAACTCTTGGCAGAACACTTAGAATCCGGCTACGTTGGTCAAAAGCGTCTGATTAAAATTGACTGGTTAGTCTCCAGTCGGGCTAACGCGCAACGGGCTTGGAACTGGTACGCCCAAAAAGAGAAGGGCGGCGGTGCATTGGGTGCTGTGGCGTCTCATTCGTTTGATTACATTAATTGGCTGTTTGGTTCGGTACGTCGGTTGTGCGCCCAACTGAATACAGCCATTCCCGAACGCCCTGATCCGAGTGAAGGGGGGAAACTAAAACCTGTAGACGCCGATGATACGGGCTTAATCATGCTGGAATTAGCCGATGGTACACCTTGCCAACTTTGCATCAGTTCCGTGACTTATAACGGGCGGGGGCATTTTGTCGAAGTCTATGGCGATCGCGGAACGTTGGTTTTGGGCAGTTCCAACCAAAACGATTATGTTCATGGATTTCAGCTTTGGGCAGCCCCGGCTGGAGAATCGCTGTCAGAAGTAGACATTCCCAAACGACTAGCATTTCCCCAAGTTTACCCGGATGGACGTTTAGCACCCTTTATTCGGGTTGTGGATCAGTGGGTACAAAGTATTGATGCGGATAAACATCAGAGTCCTTCGCTGGCGGAAGGAGTCTATTCCCAATTATTAATGGATTTAACCCATCAATCACATCAACAGAACAGTTGGGTAGATGTACCGAGTTTATCCAGTTTTTTAGCCTAGTGGCGTGGCACACCTAATTTGATGGATTAGTCTCATACACTGTAGGGGCGCAAAGCTTTGCGCCCGATTTCATCGTAATATATAGCACTACGCATTAAGGTTAGGACAATACAATTGGGTGAAAAGGCAACAGGCAACAGGCAATAGGCAACAGGGGAATGTCCTAACGTATCCCCGTAGGGCTATAGCTTTCCTCTCTTTCATCTCAGCAGTTGTTGTGAAAAGTAATGGTTATAATGGAAAATATTCCGTAGCGTTCGTTACATTTTACAGTTTTTATAGTCACAAAAGAAAATGATTAATAATTTTACTTCGGAATCAAATTTCCAAAAGTAATTTGATAGCTTGAGAGAATAATTGAGGTGTTCCAATTTAATTGCTCAGAAGAATAATTGGTTGTAAAAATTTATTTAAAGTATGAGTAAAAATAACGGTAAAATTCTGTGAATCTTCCATGAAGACAAGGGGGCATAAGCCCTTATAACTACATCCCCACCATGGGGATGTTTATAAAAGCTTTATATAATAAGGAATTTATAGCTACCCCCCTAGGGAAAGTTTAGGGTAGGAGCCTTGAGGACATCGGAACCTAAGCCTCACTTAATGAGTCTAGAAATGTTAAGGTAAGGATGAAATGTCTTAATTTCCGTGCCTGTTGAGGTTGAAGAAAAATTCACCTATGTCACAGTCTACTATGAATACGTGTTCCCAAATTCAATGCCCTTTTTGCGATGCCAACTCTTCTGATAGCGGATGTATGCGATATAGTCATCCTACTCAATGTCACTTAACCTCGATGTTTGAGTTTGACTCGGATGATAAGTGGTTATTTAAGTCCGCCGACAGTGAATTCCAGGAAATTCAAACTCTCAATAACCGTTTTATTAACAAAGATAAAGCGAGTCGAAAACAACTCCAGCAACTCAAGAAGAAATCACCGAGAAGCCTGGAGTTACCAATTCCTCAAGCAATACCTCATCCCAGAACAGAAACACAGTTACAACTAGGAGGGTAAATAATTGTTCATTGTTGATGGTTCATGGGTGGCTGTTTGGAGATGTTTTAGTCTCTCTACAGCTTGACCTGAGTCTGGCTGGCAGCGAAAATAACACGGTTTTTATCCTCACGTCATGTAGGGAAAAGCGGTGTCTTCTTCTAGAGCAATTCCAAATCATTTATGGAATCCAATGCTAGTTTCTCATCACATAAAAAAACACCTGTACCTCTTTCCTACTGTTTCCTGTTCCCTGTTCCCTTTGTCTACTCTCGTGAGTTCCACATCGCAAATGAAAACGCCATATATGTTTTAAGCAGGAACACAAAAAAATGGTGTTCCTGCCTTCCCTACTAAGATAGTTAGCAGGCTTATTGATGGATTAGGCGAGTGAGTTAACGCCTGAGTAATATTGACAGAATTAGTACAGTTCTTCTTCTTGGTGAGTGACGATGGTGCAGTCAGATTTAGGATAAGCTACACAGGTCAAAATATATCCAGCTTCAATCTGATCATCATCTAAGAAAGACTGGTCAGACTGATCAATTTCACCATTGACGAGTTTACCAGCACAAGTAGAACAGGCACCAGCACGGCAAGAATAGGGTAAATCAAGACCCTGCTCTTCCGCCACATCGAGAATGTACTCGTCATCAGGTACTTCAATAGTTGTATCCAAGCCTTCAGCTTCGTTCTTTAAGGTGACTTTGTAACTTGCCATTTGTGTTCCTCTCTATTACTCTGAAGCAGCAGAATCAATTGTGCCTTAGTATACTGACCAAGCTAGCATCAGCTAATTGGCAAACATTTTCTGCCTCACTTCTGATACTACGAAAAAAAGTTAAAAAGTTTAAACAGGATTAGGAATGAAAGTGTTAATTGAATATTAAATCAGTTATTCTTATATGTACATCAAGCCGTTAGTGTCCAGATATAGGCGGCATAATTATGCCAGTCAATGACGCTATTGGCAAGGGTTTACCGGATTTTTGATTAGAGCTATTGACGGATTAAACCCCTGATTAATCAGCATTAGTTATATTTATAATTAAGTTCGATGATTTGTACTTACAGATAAACTTCCCCGCCTGGGGCGAGGGCGGGGAAGCTGAGGGTGAATCAAATTGAGGATATCACTCTACCCAATTCTTGGCGCGTTCAACGGCTTTCTGCCAACCGATAAAATTATCCTGGGCAGGTTTTGCCCCCTCTCCTGGCTCGAATGTACGTTCGATGGCGGTTTGGGTAACGAGCTTATGGTAATCATCCCAGAACCCAACGGTTAACCCTGCACCAAATGCCGCACCTTGCGCTGTTGCATCGAGAACGGCGGGGCGTTCCACGGGAATGTTGAGGACATCGGCTTGAAACTGCATTAAGAAGTCATTCTGAGACGCACCACCGTCTACTTTCAGCAGTTCGATAGGGGTGTCGCCATCTTTGTTCATGGCATCAACGACTTCTCTGACTTGATAGGCGATCGATTCCAATACCGCCCGTACCATATGTTCCCGCTTGACACCGCCTGTAATACCCAGGAATGCACCTCTGGCACTCATATCCCAGTGAGGGGCACCTAAACCACTGAGAGCCGGAACAAAATAGATGCCATTGGTATCTTCGACTTGACTGGCTAGGGGTTCAGTTTCGGCAGCCGAATTAATCAGTTGTAAACCATCTCGCAGCCACTGAATACAAGCCCCAGTGGTGAACATCGCCCCTTCTAGGGCAAAAGCCACATCAGTGCCACTACCATTTGCGGCATTTGTCCAGGCGACGGTGGAAAGGAGTCGATTGCCCGATCGCGTCAGTTCTTTGCCCGTATAGGAAATTAAGAAGCAACCTGTACCATAAGTACATTTGAGCATACCCGGGCGATCGCAACCGTGGGCAAACAGCGCCGCTTGTTGGTCACCGAAAATCGCCATAATCGGAATTTCTTCCCCTAGCAAACTGGATTCAGTTTTACCAAACAGTCCCATACTGGGTTGAATTTGGGGCAAAATCTGAGCCGGAATGCCAAATAAATCCAAGAGGCTGTGATCCCAATCTTGATTGGCGAGATTCATCAGCATAGTGCGGCTGGCATTACTGTGATCGGTAACGTGGACTTTGCCCCCGGTGAGATTCCAGAGAATCCAGGTATCAATAGTGCCAGCTAAAACATTATCGAAGTTGGTATCCGGTTTTTCCTGGCGCACCCAATTCAGCAGCCATTCTAACTTCGTGGCTGAGAAATAGGCATCCAGGACTAATCCAGTGCGTTCTTGAATATCCGCATCATGCCCTTGTTGGCTTAACTCCCGACATCGGGCGGCGGTGCGTCGATCCTGCCAAACGATCGCATTATGCAACGGTTCCCCTGTTGTCTTATCCCAGAGTAAACAAGTTTCGCGCTGTACGGTTAAACCAACCGCCGCAATTTCCGACGCCGAAACCCCCTTATCCTTTAAGACTTGCTGCATACAGTCGCGAGTATCCCGCCAAATTTCTTGGGGATCATGTTCCAACCAACCCGGTTGGGGGTAGTGTTGGGTGAATTCCTGATAAACTTGTCCCGCGATCGCACCTTGCTTGTCAAATAGAATGGCTCGGTTCCCCGTGGTACCGAGGTCAAGGGCTAGGACGTATTTAGCGTTAGTCGTCATCGCAATCTTATAAATTTACAGCTAAACCCCAAATAGGGTTGAGTACAGATTTACCAGGTTATGCGATCGCTCGGCTACTCTCTGTAGTCTTTCTTTGCGTTGACAGCAAATGTCTTATGTCATTCGTCATTCGTCATTCGTCATTCGTCTTATGTCCTTTGTAAATTCTCTTCCCCATCTCCCTCATCTTCCCCATCTCCCTCATCTTCCCCTGCTCCCCCTGCTCCCCCTGCTCCCCCTGCTCCCCCTGCTCCCCCTGCTCCCCCTGCTCCCCCTGCTCCCCCTGCTACCCCTGCTCCCCCTGCTACCCCTGCTCTTAATTCCGGAGAATCCCTAACCCTGCTTCCCGTTCAATATAATCGGCGAGGTTAATAAAATCATCGCGGGGATAACAAATTCCGCCCACCAGTTTAAACGCTAACTCACTGCGAGCTTCGTCAGGATTTTCCAGTAAATGAATTCCCCAATAATACAGTTGATCACTAGAGCGAATACAAGCGTATTTGGGATCAATGCAGTGGAACTTATGATCGATGGCTTTGACCTCATTATACGTATTCAAAAACGTATCTCTGAGCAACCGCAATCGCCGTTTAGAGCCGGGATATTTAAAATTATTAACCAGTACAAATAAGTGAGCGTTGTGATTGAGTTCTCGGATGCCTCTTACCGTATCTTTAATCACTTGACCATGTTTGTTCAGTCCCAAGGGATTTAAGGTGGTGGGAATAATACAATAGTCAAATTGACTCACCAGCTCTTTCGGGTTACGTTCTAAGGCAGGGGAACAATCACAAACGACCATTTTACAATCCCGTGCCGCATCTTCGTGCCACTCACGCCAGTCATAGACGGCGATGTAGGTACTCGCACCAACACCTCTAGGTCGGGGAACATCCACCCCATCGCCTAATAGCTTTTGTAGGTTTTGTTCCGGGTCTAAATCGACAAGCGCCACATTAAATCCCTCTAGGGCAAATGCACCCGCTAAATGAGCAGATACGGTGGTTTTGCCGACGCCACCTTTGCAGGTAAAAACGCCAACATAAATTTTACCCGGTTTCGGCGGTTCTGGCGGCGGTAATTCATCCTCATTCACCCAGAGAATTTGGGTGTCTGCTGCAATTCCACATTGGATTTTAGCGTCTGACCCCCAAGAGCGAATTAAAGCATTGGCGGGCGCACCATAGCCTTTAGTGGTGATAAAAAAACCACAGTTAAAGTCTTGACCCGCTTTCGATTCTAAAAAGCCTAGAAATCGGAGTATTTGGGGTTTTTGAACATTACTGATCAACCATTTCAGATGAACCGCACCAGTTTGACCCTCTTTGCTAACCACTAAATCATACTCTGGCGGCTTGGGGTCGGGAGTGGTAACAGTCCACCCCTCGTTCTGAAAAATCGTTGCCACATGTTGCTCAAACTGAGCAAAGTCTCTCATATAAGGCGGCTTTCGAGATGATGACATAACTACGATCAAGTAATAAGTAATAAGTAATAAGTCAAAACGGGGATGGCAGAGCAAATAAAGTGTTGTTTTTACTTACACACATCTTGTCCGATACGTCAACCCTTATTTTTGACCGACTCTCTGGACTATTGTAACTTTTATCACCAATTGCCCCACGTTTCTGCTGATTGGTCATTTACCCTGATGTTACTCAACCCACTCCCATCCCCCAGACGTGCCATGGCACGTTTCTACACCCCCATCTCTCTCATCTCTCTTTAAAGTTTAAGTCCATAGAGGGATGCATTTGTGCTGAACGCCTCTAAGGTGAGTTTAATTTAATTCGCCAGAGGGATGCACGTCAGTTCATCCTTATGTAACTTGGAAAGTGAAATACATACATATTGATGATTTTCGAGGACTTATATATGAATATGAATCAGACAAATCCTTCAGATCGCCAAGCCAAGACAAAAGAGCAAATTAAATCCGAAACCTACGACAGAAAGATTGTTCCGGCGGAAACAGCCGCCCGTCATGAACGGGAAGGAGATAACTATAAGACGAAGGTTACGGAAGAGAACCAAACGAATCCTGATAGTATCAACACTACTGAGGGTTATACCGTAGATAATGAAGGCTTAGTGAATAACTTTGCCGTTGAACCCGAAATGTATGTCAACGAACCGGGTGACTTGCGCCAAAAAGAAGAACAAGAGACGGCTAAACGCCGCCAAGAACTGCAACAACTCGATGAAGAACGCCAAGGCGAGTTGACGATGGAAAAAGATGAGCGTGGTCGAGGACCCGGCGCTGTCTAAGTATAGGCAAAATAGAACAATAAGTACAGACGTAGCAGGCTACGTCTGTGTTTTTAGGTTTAAATTATAGCTTGTCGTCATAACGTTTAGGGCAGATTTAACGGCTGAAACAACTACTTATCAGTAATAAACATTTGCTCCCCGGTTCCCCCACACCTCTACATCAATAAGGTCCAAACATCTCGTTAGCTGGAATGTCTGGATTGTCGCTGTAGAAAAACTCACGAATGAGTTGCAGGACTTCCTCTTTGCTTAAAAAACCATCCTGATTGGTATCTAATTTAGGAAATACTCGTGGAGCATAAACAGGCGATACATTGTAAACACTTAAAATCCCTGCCCACTCTACTTGGCTAATTTTTCCATCTTCATCTTTGTCAAACACCTCAAAAACTAATTCCATAAAGAAATGGATGTTGTGCAGGTATTTCTCTTCATCATTTAAAATAATAGAATAATAGGATAACCATTCTTCTAAGCTAACTTTTTTATTGTGGGTTATATCTGCATCTCGTTTCAATTCTTCCCAGTTGCGATTACAGTTATTCAGTAAAATTTGATACCTAGGAGAGCGTGAACCCCAGTGTCTTAATGCGGCTAACTTTTTTATAATATTTTCAAAATCTTGATAAGCTAAAGCGCCATCAAACTTGGCATCGTGCATACTGAAAAATTTAGTCAGTTTGCGCGTTTGTAGTTCAGTCAGCATAAGCTTTCCCTCTGAGAGTAGAGACATTGCAGGCAACGTCTCTACAATATCATTTCCTTACGTCAAGTTTCCAGTTTGAGTCCATTTTCCTAAGTAGGTCGCTGTACCCGAAGCATTAAGCTCACCACTGGTCAACTGTCCGTTAAGCTGTCATGCATTTAAATTGGGTATTAGTAGCGAGCAAGATGCAAAGCCTGCGGCATGGCTTCGCTTAACGCACTACAAGGATTTAGCCATTATTGATATTAAGGTTTAAATGCCGAACAGCTTATCATCAGTCATTACCTATAATGTGCCTGTTCCCGTCAAATCGAAGGGACGTTCTACCGCGATCGCGGGGTGCTATTCCCAAGCATATAGCAAAGGCTAACCCGAAGATGAATTGCAACGCACGGGTCATTGTTGTTCTCCTTGTTGTTAAAGAAAATAGTGATGGAACTCCGCCAATTTGCTCCCAGTGAGTCTAAACGTATTGCCTGAGAAATTTGTATCGTAGTCCTACAAATTTTTTGGGGATTTAGCTAGGTTACTGATACCAGATATTGGCGTAAACACCAATAATACCCGAATGTGACCCATAAAGTACGAGGAATCGGTTAAGACAACTCGATGAGGGTGAAAGACACTCTCATCTCCTCTCCCCAGTAATTTGCACAAATAGCGTCCGTTTTCGCGGACCATCTAAATCAAAAAATAAGACCGATTGCCAGGTTCCCAGTGCTAACTTGCCATCAACAATCGGAATTACCTCACTGGTACTCAGTGTCATTGCCATAAGATGCGAATGAGCATTCATCGGCTCATTGTCTGGCACATCTCTTAGGTGTAAATCATTATGTAAATAGCGGTCAGAGTCTGGCGCTAATTTTCTCAGATAAACCTTAATATCCTCTAACAATCGTTGTTCATTTTCATTAATCGCTAAGGCTGTGGTTGTGTGGCGGGAAAAGATAAGCACTTGCCCATTGTGAATAGAGGTTTGTGCTAAAAGCTTCTCAATGTGAGGCGTCACATTACAGATAGTAATTCCTGACTCCGTTTCGATTTCGAGTAATTTATTCAAAATAGGCATGGATTTCCAGAGATTAATTAACGATGAATCATTAATTATTAGCTTGAATAAACTCAAGCAAATGATGATGGAATTCATCGGTTTTATTCATATAACAAGCATGACCTGCCTCAGCTAAAATAACTTTTTTACCAGTGGGAATGGCTTGCAGTAATTTATCGGCTTGTGCCACGGGTACAATATTATCATTACTTCCCCAAATTGCTAGGATAGGGAGTTCTATTCTTTGTAATTGAGAACTCAATCGAGAAATCCCCACAGGCGCAACAGCAACAAATCCTTTTAACATGTCTGGATGCTTGCCAAGAAATGGCAAGCTATAGTTGCCACTCATGGAAGGAGAAACAAGAATGGGCTTTGGCAAGTTTAATTGCACAATGAATTCCCGTAAAAATGCTTCAGGAGAACCAGATATTTCCTGAGATTGACCATAACCGGGCAAATCAATTGCTACAGCCCGATATCCGTTTTCCGCCAATAATTTTAAACTGCCAATGTCTTGCCACGTCTGGGAACTAAAACTTGCGCCATGCAAAAATAGCACTGAAGGCGCTGTCGGATTGCCCGCTTCTCGATAATGAATGGTCGCTCCTTGAATCGGGAGGGATTGAGACTGAATTGTTATATCCATTGTTACTATCTTATCTTTCCCCCTCTGCCTCTGGAAACTTAGTTAACCGGACAGAGATAACTACTTATGATTCACCAAAACTTTCTTGATAAAAAACCTGCTCAACATCAAAGCGTCCGCCGTATTCTTTAAATGGTTCAGCCGCATATCCCATCGCCAACAAACAGCAAACATCCACATCTGCTGGAATATTAAACGCTTCCTTTACTTGTGCAGTGGTAAATCCTTCCATGGGACAGGTATCGACGCCAAAACTTTTTGCCACAATCATTAAATGCGCCACGGCTAACATCGTATGGCGATTTGTCCAGGCTTCTATGGAGTCAAAACAGGGTTTATTTTCAAATAACTGAGGAACCGCCGATCGCAGTGTATCAGCATAGGCGTCATTCATTGCACCAGCTTCTTGTCCCAATTGAATCACGGATTCAATATACTCCTTTTGGTTGATGCGCCGATCGCCACAACAAATTAATATTACCGGAGCTTCTCCCACCTGACGCTGATTAAAGGCACAGGTTTTGAGTTTTTCCCGATTCGCCGCTTCCCGCACCACTACAAATCGCCAGGGTTGCAGGTTGTAACCGGAGGGCGATCGCACGCCTAAGCGAAATATTTCTGTTAAAATAGCCTCCGGAATCGTATCCGGGCGAAAAGAACGCGCCGCACGGCGCTGTTCAATAGCAGCTTGTACGTTTAGGGTGGGTTGCAAATCACTGGTCATTCGATTTTTAGGATAACGACAAATAAATTAAAATAAGGTGGTTGTTTAAACCACCTCATCCTACCACAACGGGTAATATTAAACCCAATTCAATTCAGCTTAAGCTAAAACAAAGTCCACCTCTTCTGCGCCAGAGGTTTCACCTTGTCCTGATGTAACTTGTTCTCCATTTACATCAACACAGAAGGGGGTATCTTCCAGGTTCACATTATAATCTGTTGTGTCGGCTGTATACCCCACACTAGCAATCATTTTCCGCCCTTCATCGGTGTAAGCAAATGCCAACATTTGATTTTTATCTTTCTGATTGTCGTAAGCCCAAATCACCATATATTGTTGTCCCTGATACTCGAAAACCTTAGGCGGACGAGTGGGCGTATAACGACCTTCATCACCAAAGCTAGCATCAAGGAAACTTTGTACCGAATCTGTGGCAACTGTCGCATAAGCAACTTCTTCTTCAGATGCAGGTTCTGCTTCTTCTTGACTTTCATCAACCACTTCTTCTTGGTCTCGGTTGCGTAAATAATCAACCGCCATTTTCGTTCCAATACCACCAACCGCAGCCACACCCGTACCGATGAGAATATTGCGAAGCAGATTCTTCTTATTCATGATTTCTCCTCAACGTTTCAGCCAATTTACGTCATGTCAATATTATCATTAACAGTACCAGGTAATAATGTCAGGAAAATTTTGGATTTTTAGAGGGAGAAAGCATTACCCTTTTAACCTCTACCCTCTACCCCCCTGCCTTGTAGCCTTGGAGCTTCTCCCTATTCCAGCAGGGAGTAGTTAACCCGGATTGAGTTGTGTTAATCAGAGTCAGATGAAATATATCGACTAATTAAATTAACTGTGTAGTTGAGACTAACGAGGAGAAGGAGTAGAATTGTTATTTTTATCGGCAACGGAGCAAAAAACAAGCAAAATATTAAGCAGATTAAGGCAGTGAGTACAGCCGCCACTCGTTCTATTTCTTCAGTAACTTTAATGCTGAGGTAGAAGGCTATTAAGGCAATCAGTAAAGTTATTGACCAAAGTATCAGCGTCATAAAACTACGGAAGGAATAAATCAAGTCTATGGTTCATTAAACTCATAGGCAGCACAGTAGCAATCGTTACAGATTCTGCAATTACCCAAGTCAGTGGACACAATTAAAGTTCAAGCTGGAATCGTCATACTCGCTCCCGACAAGAAGCAAGCTAGATCCTTTGTCATTTATCCTGTGTAAGGGTTATAATTTGCCCAATCTTGACATAACGCTTGATTTGCTAATCAACAGCGTGACCGCCTAACTGGGCTTATTGAATGAATGTGCTAGGTCATCATAGTCATCCATCCCATTACCTTTTTACCTCTTCGGAAAAGTACAGAGTCTGCTAATCCTAAGTAATGGGCGACGAGTAGTAGTAAAAAAGATTGACCCATAACCTGATCAAGAAAGTTAGGGCAATTTTCAAAGTCTAAGCATAATACTGTAGAACGGTTCCAGAGTTCTCGAAATAATTTACAATTTTTAGGTAGAAACGATATAAGAGAACGAAATCGGCTGAGTGCCGCCTTCTCTAAGTCTGCGCTGGTGTAATTGGCTGGGGAGTGTTGATCTGCCATTTTTATCCTCCTAGTAGCCTAATAGCTCTCCCATCTCCAAGATAATAGAGTGAAGCCTCTGCCTCCAAAACTCTGTAACGAAAACTTTACTATTGGTAGATTTTTTTTTGGCAAGGGTTTTCCTCAAACTCCTACATAAGACATAAGGCAAAGGACAAATGATGCTCCTAACTGTTCACGTTAAACGGTGCTGACTAATTAACCTGACTGCCATGACTCCGAGGATCATCTGGAGACGCCTTTGACGATGACACAGGCGCTTTAAATGTAGAGACTTGTCCATCACCTTGAGTATAGGGTAAAGGTAGGTCAGCGACCAAGGCTTCTAAGTTCGCCTCTAAAACTGGGCGAGGTTGTTCCCCAATCGTTTGGGCAATGGCTTCGCCTTGGGCGTCTAAAAACACAAAATGGGGGATACCATCGACTCGGTAGTTGAGAATTTCGGGTAACCACTTGCTGTTATCCACATTCAGCATCACAAAATTAACCGAGTCGGTGTACTGTTGTTTCAATTCCCCCAAGTCTTGCGCCATGGCTTGACAAGTAGTACACCAGTTAGCATAGAACTCCATTAAGGTTGGCTTGCCATTACTCATGGCAACTTCTAGGGGGGTAGATTCCTCAGCTTGGGCATCGAGAGAAGCCGAACCCGTCTGTGTTTGTAATCCTAAGAATAGGGCAACGCCAAGAATGATGGCGACTAGGGCAATTATAAAATTTCTCAGCCGAGAGCTGAGACTTGCTTTAGGTGTCTGGGGAGATGGAGAGCCGGAGTCTGGGGAATTCGCGGTCATGTTTAACGCAATTTAAGTTACAACTTGTCAAGTTTCATCAAAACGATGCTGTCCATAGGCTAACAAGACCATGAAAAAACGGCTAACCCTCACCTTTCCAAAACGCACAGTCCAAATGCCAGTAACCTACCGACTGGCAAAGGATTTCAATGTCGCCGCCAATATTATCCGCGCTCAAGTTGCCCCCAATCAAATTGGCAAACTCGTGGTGGAACTCTCAGGAGATATCGATCAGCTTGATGCTGCCATTGAGTGGATGCGATCGCACGATATCAATGTATCCCTGATTGACCGAGAAATCTTGATTGACGAAACCAGTTGTGTCGATTGTGGATTGTGTACGGGTGTGTGTCCCACAGAAGCCTTAACCCTGAACCCCGATGACTTTCGACTCAACTTTACGCGATCGCGGTGTATTGTCTGTGAGCAGTGTATCCCCACTTGTCCAGTTCAGGCAATTTCTACGAATCTTTAATTCGTCATTTGTCATTTGTCATTTGTCATTTGTCATTTGTCCTTTGTCGTACTCGCTCTTGACAAGAAGCAAGCTACGTCATTCGCCATTGGACAATTAACGATTGTTATTTAATAAGGGTCGTACAATCAGAAAACCTGCACCAAAGGCACTGAGTACAATCAACACGATGGCTAAGACTAAAAACCAACCATTGACCTCTCTGTGACCCTCAGAGGCGGATGTACGCCGGGAACGAGAGTCTCCCTGTTCAATGACGAAACTTTCTCTGTAAGGCGAGGAAAGGGGGTCTAACTGGGGATGAGGAGGGGGAACCTCAACCCCTACCCTAGAGGGAGCGGATTTAGGTGATTTAGGGATTGACGGGGTGGGATGGGATGCTGAGGGAATCGATTGGCGTCGAGGCATTTCCACCCCGGTGACGGGTGTCAATGAATCCACTACCTGCTGGAGATGTTGGCTCGATTGCAGCACTTTTTCCACTTCTTGGCGCAGTTTTTGGTTTTGTTTGACCAACTGCTTATTTTGACCATTGAGGGAATCCAACATCGCTTGGGCTGCTTGTAACTCAGCCGCTAGTTCCCGGTATACAGAGATTGGCACTGACGGGCAATAAGTATTGGCAGCGGTTGACGGGCTATAACGGTCGGTTGGCGGATTTTGCATAGAAGGATTAATTGGGGGATTAGAATTCATTTAATTCGCGGCTGGATACCTTGTTTATGGGATGAGCATAGGTGGGGTAGTGAACGATCTAGGTAGAGTTGTAACCATCCTGCCGCTGATCTCCTAGCTCCATTACTGTGGCAATTATACGACGCCTATCTTACACTATTCGCCTCTTTCGAGAAGAGTTCAATGCTATTTAACATTAACCCCATCTTTTTGCCATTTCCGGTCATCAAGCGGGCAATAATGGGAAAAAATGCCCGACAGGTCCATATCCTTGACCAATGTCGAGAGCGTGTTGCAGGGCTGTTGTCACATACTCCTTTGCCCTTTGCACGGCGGTGAGTGGATTTTTGCCCATCGCCAAATTCGCCGCGATCGCACTACTGAGTGTACAACCTGTGCCGTGATTATTCTTGGTTTCAATCAACGTTGTTTTCAGGGTGTAGAACTGAGACCCATCAAACCAGACATCGACCCCACACAGATCACCCCTCATCGCACCGCCTTTAACTAAGACAGCGTTTGCTCCCAGTTGATAAATGCGTTGGGCAGCCGATCGCATATCATCAAGGGTATGAATCTCTAAACCACTGAGTAATTGAGCTTCATAACGATTGGGTGTCACTATCGTTGCCAGAGGAATCAAACCTTCTCGCAAAGACGTTACCGCCTGATCATCAATCAGTTGGTCTCCTGTGCGCGATACCATCACCGGATCAACAACAAGAGGTTCAAGCTGGAAACTCTTAACCTGAGACACTACAGCATTAATAATCTCGGCGTTGAGTAACATGCCCGTTTTGGTTGCCTGAGTCCCCATATCGCACACCACCGCCTCAATTTGAGCAACAACGGCGGCGACTGGCAAAGCATCAACGCGGTTGACCCCTTGAGTATTCTGGGCGGTGACACAAGTCAGGACACTCGCACCATGAACCCGGTGAAAGGCATAGGTTTTCAAATCTGCCTGAATTCCCGCCCCACCGCCGCTATCTGATCCGGCTATTGTCAGCGCTACTGGTACTTGCATCAGTTTTGTCAGTTAACAATTAACAGTTAACAGTAAGCGTTTTAAGTTAACTCCCCCAGCTTCCAGACGCGCCATGGCACGTCTCTACATTGCTTCCCCTGCTTCCCTACCTTCTCGTACTAGCTTCTGGGAAAACGACGCCGTTGCAAAAATTCGGGAATATCTAGTCCCGGTCGGCTTTTCGGTTCTGGTGCAGGGTTTGGCGGATTAGGTCTCGGTGTGACTGGTCGCGTATAACGGGGAACTTCATTGACAGGTGGGGGAGGTGGCACTTCACCACTAAATCCCGTGGCAATCACCGTAATTCTAATTTCACCTTGCAGCCTGTCATCAATCACAGCACCAAAAATAATATTAGCGTTAGGATCAACCACCTCGTAAATTGTTTCCGCCGCCGCATTAACTTCGTGTAGCGTCAGATCACTACCACCTGTAATATTAAAAACTACCCCTCTAGCGCCTTCCACCGACGACTCCAGCAGCGGCGAGGAAATCGCTGCCACCGCCGCTTCTCTAGCGCGGGATTTACCGGAACCTACACCAATTCCCATTAACGCTGAACCCGCATCTGCCATAACAGCTCGAACATCAGCAAAATCGACATTCACTAACCCTGGAACGGTGATAATATCTGAAATCCCTTGTACACCTTGACGCAGGATATCATCGGCAACTCTAAACGCATCTTGAACGGGTGTTTGTTCAGAAATCACCGACAACAGCTTATTATTGGGAATCACGATTAGAGTATCGACGCGACTTTGCAGCGCCGCAATCCCTTCCTCCGCTTGAGACGTGCGGCGGCGTCCTTCAAAGGTAAACGGGCGAGTGACTACGCCCACCGTTAACGCGCCCATTTCTTTGGCGATTTCTGCCACAATTGGTGCTGCACCCGTTCCTGTACCGCCACCCATCCCGGCTGTAATGAAAACCAAATCGGACTCGGCTAGGGCTTGGGCAATTTCATCACGAGATTCTTCTGCGGCTTTTTGACCAATGGCGGGATTTCCCCCCGCACCGAGTCCTCGTGTCAACTTCTGACCCACCTGCAAGCGTTTGGCGGCGGAGTTTTGAGAAAGGGCTTGAGAATCGGTATTAATTGACCAAAACTCGATCCCAGCCACTTCACTGGCAATCATCCGGTTGACGGCATTACCACCGCCACCACCAACACCAACCACTTTAATTCTGGCAACATTACCTGGCAAAATGTTGTCGCTCCTCGCGTCTTCCCTGGGAATCCCTTTGGAATCATAATCATGGGGTTGACTAAACTGCAACCCAGAGTTGCTGAAGGGATGGGTATTCTCCGCTCCAACTGAAAGATCGGTATTCAGCGTTATCGGAGAGCTTTGATGGACAAGCCCTAGTTTACTATTAAGCGTCATTGGAATAGGTCAGGGTTGATAATCAACTTTATCAGTTATATGTAACAATCTGAGTCAACTATAGGGTAAGTCGATTGAAAAACCAACGAACACCCCGGTTTGTTGTAAATACTCTTGAAGGGTACTCTCCTCAAGAGTTGCCCCAATGGGCATAGCTGAATTTTCTTTTATACCACTATTACCGCCATGGTTAGTCATGATCCGGTTTAGGGGTTTCACTTGCCGCATTCATCTGAATCACCGGACGGTCTGGGTTTTTGAGATCAATATAGGCGATTTGACTAGGTTGAAGCTGAGTGGGTAATTGTCTCATGCGATCCAAAACTGCCAGTTGTTCCGCCAATTTGGAACTATCCGATCCTAGATGCACATTTCCTAATTCGGTTTTCAAGATTAAATTGGCTGGGTTGCGCCAATCAATCTCCAGGATTTTGACGGGAGAGTGATGGACAACCGGATACACTTGCGACCAGTATGGACGATAGTGTTCATTCTGACCCCGCACTTGCAGCGTGGGTAACTCAACATTGGCTTTGAGAGAACGATAGCTACTCTGGGGCATCCAGACGCCTCGTTCATCCAAAAAGCCTGGTTCTGAGGTTGTCTGAGTTTGCCCCTGAGCGATCGCCACAGGTTGGCGTTCTTGCACTTGAATGATCAACCCCGGAGGCATAAGTTGACGAGTTACTGTGGCTTCAGCAATGGGTGCAGCATCTTCGAGAGACTCTGCGATCGCCTGGGGTTCCACTCGCCAGAGTGATTGAGGATAGGATAAGGGGAGCAGCGACCGAATCGCCTGAGTTGAGAGAAATTGATTGCCCTCAATGTCAATTTGTTCCGGTTGGCGAATTACCCAATCGGGTAAGGTAATCGCCCAAATCAAACCGCTAGCCATACCGCCTACCATAAGCGATCGCCACAGCGCCTGAAAAAATTTAACTCGGCGTGCGCGTCTTAGCTGTTGTCGCCGATTACTGATTTGGGCTTGGGAAACTGATGCAATATTTGCCATCTACTACCGCTAGAGGTTCAAAATATATCAATGCCACCATCCTATTTTTCCTTGCCGGGAGAGTAAAGAATCCGGATGAAATAACGTCAGCCTATTGAATTTGCTTGTTTGTTGGTCAACTTAACCTACTTTTCCCATTTAACCATTGGTTCGTCATTTGTCATTCGTCATTCGTCATTCGTCATTCGTCATTCGTCATTCGTCATTTGCTCCCCCATCTTCCCCATCTCCCCCATCTCCCCCATCACCCCATCACCCCATCACCCCCTCCTCTACACTAAAGGGGGTATTACCCCTACGTATAAGGGTTCGGTCAATGATTTACGCTCTACTTGAATCAGGTGACTCAAGAGTCTTGCTTTATGAAACTGCATCTACCTACTTTTTTCAAAGCTTGTAACCCAGCTAGAACTCTAGTGATGGGCAATCCAGAGGATCGTCAGTACTATATTAATTTTTCGTCTGTGCGGGGCGGCAAAATTATCGAAGCCTTAGGACGCACGATCGCACGACTTTCGCCGGATGAACCTACCTGTCAGCTTTTTACGGGACATATTGGCTGTGGTAAGTCTACAGAATTGTTTCGCTTGAAGGCTCAGTTAGAGGCGGAACAATTTCACGTTGTCTATTTTGAGTCGTCTCAAGACTTGGATATGGCAGATGTTGATATTAGCGATATTTTACTCAGCATCGCTCGGTCAGTGAGTGAAAATCTGGAAGCGATCGGGATTCGTCTCCAACCCCGGTACTTTAACAAACTCTTCAACGAGATTAATGATTTTTTACAGACGCCTATCGATGTGGATGTAGCGGCTGAACTGTCCGTCGGTATTGCCAAAGTCACTGCCAAAACCAAAGATAGTCCTCAACTGCGCGAACAGCTCAGACAACACCTAGAGCCTCGTACTCAAGGGATTTTGCAGGCGATTAATACTGAAATCATTGAACCGGCGATTAAAAAGCTTAAACAACGAGGTAAACAAGGGTTAGTCGTGATTATAGACAACTTGGATCGCGTTGATCCCCGACCCGTTCATGCGGGGCGATCGCAGCCTGAGTACTTGTTTATCGATCGCGGCTCTCAATTGCGACGCTTACGCTGTCATCTGGTTTATACCATCCCCTTAGCGCTGATGTTCTCGAACGAGTACGAAACCCTAAAGAATCGCTTGGGCGGGGGTGTGGCTCCTAAAGTGTTACCCATGGTGCCGATCTGGTATCGAGATGGGCGGGAGTTTCCGCAAGGAATGGCATTACTCCGACAACTGGTTTTAGCCCGTGCGTTTCCCCAGGTTCCTCCCCAAGAGCGCTTAAATTTAATCCCAGAGGTTTTTGACAGTCCCGAAACCCTAGATCGCATCTGTCGGATTAGTGGGGGTCACATTCGTAACTTGTTGGGACTGCTGTATAACTGCCTGCAACAAGAAGATCCACCCTTTTCTCGCGAATGCTTAGAGAGTGTAATTAAGGGATACCGGGACGATCTGGCGTTAGCGGTTGAGGATGCAGAATGGCAGTTACTCTTTCAGGTGGTTCAGCAGCAGTCCATTCGCGGGGAAAAAGAATATCAAACTCTGTTACGCAGTATGTTTGTCTATGAATACCGCGATGACTTGGGTCGTTGGTTTGGAGTAAACCCAGCTTTAGCCGAGACTGCTCGGTTTAAATCGGTTGCTGATGTGAGTGCTTGATGGGGAGCTGGGGAAGCTGGGGGAGCGGGGGGAGCAATGTAGAGACGTGCCATGGCACGTCTGGGAGCGGGGGGAGCTGGGGAAGATGGGAGACAAAATTTCTATAGCCCATTACCCTACTGCATATTCCACACCGAGCGTGTTACCGAGCGAAGTCGAGGTAAGTCGAGGTGTTACCTATTGCCTGACAAATGACGAATAACACATCAGTGATCCAAGTCACATTTACTATAAAATTTTGTCACGATTTTTATCAGTTGATCTCACTGTTTAATTCTATTGAAACTTGTTAAATTGTCTGCGTCTAAGTTGTGATTTTAGAAGTGGGTTAAATTTCTCAATAAATAGCTTTTATCTTATCAAAGATACGCTTTAATAAAAGATCTGTCATTAAAATAGCAGATCCATCCGCCGAAGCCAATAGAGGTCTTATTGGTTGGTTTTCTGTTTTTTAGCCTTTGTATTTAAAGTCCCTTATTAACACCAGCTTACTCGACGATAGCCACCTAGGAGTAGTCACATTTTGATAGGAATGAAGGAGAAAGAGAGAGAGAGAGCCGAAGAAATAGTCTTAGCCAATGAGCGTTCACTATCTACCCTCGCTCGGGCAATCACCCTATCGGAAGGACAATTTGCCCTGATTTTAGTCCGCTGCAACTATGAGTGCTGCAAACAACCGATGTGGCAGCAACTCCAAGGGCTGACAGGAATTCCCTTGAAACAGTTAGTGCTTCAAGAATCCAGTCAAACCTTATATACCGTTATCCTAGACGCGATCGCGAAAGAGGACTTATCTGGCTTGCTCGTATTTGGTCTGGAATCTGTGACCGCAATTGATCCAGTCTTAATCTCCACCAATCAGGTACGCGACGAATTTCCGAAAAGTTTTAGCTTTCCTATCGTTTTATGGGTCACTGATGAATTACTCCACAAATTAGCCCGATTTGCTCCTGATTTTAAGAGTTGGGCGGCAACGTCGATTAAATTTGAACTGGCAACCGCCGAGTTATTGGACTTATGGCAACACACAACTGATGAACTGTTTACCACGCTTTTAGAGAAAAGTGTCGGTGAATTTTTGTCCAATGAAGCGCTCAAGCTGTCGCCGGGATGTCAGCGTCGTCAAGAACTCGAATCCGCATTACGGGATTTGCAGGGGCGTGGTGTGAATCTAGAACCTACTCACTATGCGACATGGCAGTTTATTTTAGCCAGAGATGCCTTTAAACATGACTTGATTGAGGTGGCTCTGGAACAGTATCAACGGAGTCTAGATGTTTGGCAACAGATTTCCTGTGCTGTCTCCGATGGCACTGATCAGCAATTATTAGAACGGATTGGCATCTTGCAGTGTCATCTGGGTTGGTGTTATTGTCGTCAAGCTCAATTACACCCAAGTCATAAATATAGAAGTTGGGAGAAAGCTAGAGAATTTTGGCAAGCAGGGATTGACGCCTTTACGACGGCGGGACGTTTGGATTGGGTTGCCCATTTAACCATTCAACTGGGTGAAGTCTTGCAAAACCTGCAAAATTGGGCAGATTTACAAGCGCTGGCACTTCAGTCGTTGGCGCAGTCTCAAACCCAAGACAATGCGGCTCAATTACCCCAAGCTTATGGTTTTTTGGCGGCAGTGGCATTAGAAGAATCCCACTGGGAGGATGCCAAAGTCTTCGCGCAAACAGCGTTAGATATTTTGGATCAGTCCCAATTATGTCAGCCTCAGCATCAGGGATGGTACTTACTGATCCGTGCCAAAGCCCAACGTCAACTGGGGGAATCAGCAGCAGCGATCGCGGATTTAGAGGCGGCGTTAACGGTAGAGGGGTTACTCCCAAACGCTCCCCATCAGTCTCCCCAGCTTTATCTAGACATTCTCCAAGAACTGCGATCGCTCTACTTCGATCACCAGGACTACCTACGAGCCTTTGAACTCAAGCAAAAACAGCGCTCTCTCGAACAACAGTATGGCTTTTTTACCTTTCTGGGTGCAGCACCCTTACTCTCTGGGCGACAAGATCACCAATTATCGCCCCTGGAAATAGCGGCGGCTGGGCGATTGCCAGATGTAAATCGACTTTTGGAACGTCTCAGCCGCAATGATCACAAATTAACGGTAATTCATGGTTCCTCTGGGGTGGGTAAAAGTTCTTTAATTCACGCCGGATTAGTCCCTGCCTTAGCGAGTCGCACGATTAGCGCCAGAGAGGTAATCCCCGTGGTGCAGAAAGTCTACAGCGATTGGCGAGGAGAGTTTTCTCGACAACTCAACGATGCCTTAGGCTGTACCCCTAATCCTTCATCGGATACGGCGTTAGATCCCCAACCCCTGAGCCAACTGGCAACCTGTGTCAATCAATTACAGCAGGCGGCTGATGGCAATATCCTGATCGTGCTAATTTTCGATCAGTTTGAAGAATTTTTTTTCGTCTGTACGGAATTAGAACAGCGACGCCAGTTCTATGAATTTTTGGAACATTGCCTAAATCTTCCCTTTGTCAAAGTGATTTTATCCCTGCGGGAAGATTACCTGCATTACCTGCTTGAATGCGAACGCTACACGAATTTGAGTGCGATTAACAATAATATTCTGGATCGACAACTTCGCTACCACTTGGGGGATTTGTCCCCACGGGAAGCAAAAAATGTCATCTCCACTCTGGCTTCAGGGTCTCAGTTTAAGTTAGACGACGCCCTAATTGATGCCCTAGTTCAGGATTTAGCCTCACCCACCGAAAGCGTGCGACTGATTGAATTACAGGTAGTGGGGATGCAACTGCAAACGGAGAAAATTACCACTCTGGCGCAATACCAAGCCTTAGGCACAAATCCAAAAGCCACTTTA
Source organism: Coleofasciculus sp. B1-GNL1-01 (assembly GCF_040220235.1). Lineage (NCBI taxonomy): Bacteria > Bacillati > Cyanobacteriota > Cyanophyceae > Coleofasciculales > Coleofasciculaceae > Coleofasciculus > Coleofasciculus sp. B1-GNL1-01. The sequence continues at coordinate 29,158 of NZ_JAVJTO010000031.1, read as the reverse complement.
GTCGAACGCTGGCTGTTGAATGCTATTGCTGATTGTGGTTCTGAGAATCAAGAGACAGTTTGGCAAGTCTTATTTTCACTGACAGATGACCGAGGGACTCGTCCCTTGAAAACTCAAACTGAGTTGGAATCGGGGACAAAAGACTTAGATATGGGACATACACCATCCGTTATCAAATCGCTATCCTCACTTTCCCTAATTCTGGAGATTTTAGTTGGCTCAGGGTTGTTATTTCGCCTACCTGACGAACCCGAGGATCGATATCAACTGGTTCACGATTACTTAGTCGCCCCCATCCGTCACCATTACAAAAAACGCCGCAAGCAGACACTGGTGACGCGGCTCAAACACAGTCAGATGGAACTCTTACGAGTTCGCAAACAGCGACTCCGGGCGATCGCAGTCGGTACAGCAATGGCAGTGCTGGCGGTAACGGCTGGGGGGTTAGGATGGCGGGCTGAGGTGCAACGCCGACGCGCCGCGACTTTAACGTTTAATGCTCAACTAGCGGCGATTAGTGCCTCCTCAGAAGCCCTATTTGCTTCTGGAAAAGAATTTGATGCGCTGCTGGAAGCGCTCAGAGGCGCGAGACAGCTTAAGCAGGTTGCTGTCGGGGTTAAACCCGATACCCACCTGCAAGTGATTGCTGCCCTTTCCCAAGCCGTAGACTCAGTAACTGAGCGAAATCGGTTAGAAGGACATAGTGATATCGTCTGGGATGTCAGCTTTTCCCCTGATGGAGAACTGATTGCCTCAGCCAGCCGCGATCGCACGGTAAAATTGTGGCGTCCTGATGGTACATTGGTCACGACTCTGCAAGGGCATCAAGATAGCATTACCAGTGTTTCCTTTAGTCCAGATAGTCAGCTCATTGCATCCAGTAGTTGGGATGGTACCGTTAAGCTGTGGCGTCGGGATGGTACCCTTGTCCGTATGTTGACAGGGCATGACGGTTATGTTTATAGCGTTAGCTTTAGTCCCGACGGTGAACACCTAGCCTCCACAGGTGCGGATGGTACGGTGCGCCTGTGGCGAGTGGATGGCGAGTTAATTCATACCCTTTCAGCCCATAAAAAAGCAGCGCAGTGGGTTAGCTTTAGTCCCAATGGTGAGATGCTAGCGTCAGCCGGAAGCGATCAAACCATCAAATTGTGGACAAAAGACGGTCAATTATGGAAAACGCTCACCGGACATCAGGGTAAGGTTAACAGTGTGGCATTTAGTCCCGATGGTCAATTCATTGCCTCAGCCAGCGATGATCGCACCGTGAAACTGTGGGATACTCAGGGTCAACTCATTAAAACCCTTTCCCAACCAGAACGTTGGGTATTGAATGTAACCTTCAGTGCTGACAGTCAGTTAATTGCAGCAGCAAGTGCCGATAATACGGTAAGACTGTGGAATCGTGATGGTAAACTACTGAAAACCTTTAAAGGACACAGCGATAGAGTAACCGCTGTCAGTTTTAGTCCCACTCAACAGGCAAAAGAAACCGCAGCCCCATTAGCAACTCCCGTCATCCTCGCCTCTGCCAGTTATGATAAAACCATCAAACTTTGGGAACTGCGCCAACAGTCTCAGCTCATTTTACGCGGACATGATGATGATGTGCGAGATGTTACCTTTTCTCCCAATGGAGAACGGATTGCCACAGCGAGTAACGATAAAACTGTCAAACTTTGGGATCGTTTGGGTCAACTCTTGCACACCTTAACCGGACATACCGAGCGAATTTATAGTGTTAGCTTTAGTCCTGACGGGGAACGCCTTGCCTCAGCCAGTCGAGATGGTACGATTCGGCTGTGGAATCGAGAGGGAGAGTTGATTAAGGTATTGAACGGTCATCAGGATTGGGTATTAGATGTCAGTTTTAGTCCTGATTCGCAAACCCTTGTCTCCGCCAGTCGAGATAAAACGATTAAACTTTGGACACGAGATGGAGTTTTGATGAAAACCTTAAAAGGACATCAATCCCGCGTCAATGGGGTAACTTTTAGTCCCGATGGTCAGGTATTGGCGTCTGCTAGTGATGACCAAACGGTAAAGCTATGGACGGCAAATGGACAATTATTGAAAACTCTCAAGGGTCATAGTAATTGGGTTTTAGATGTCAGCTTTTCCGCCGACTCTCAGTTATTAGCGTCAGCCAGTTATGACAATACTGTAAAACTCTGGAATCGCCAGGGTGAACTGCAAACAACCCTGAAAGGGTCTACCGATAGTGTGGCACGGGTTGAGTTTAGTCCTAGAGGAAATATTCTGGCAACAACAAGCTGGGATAATCGGGTACAAATCTGGCGACTAGATGACACTTTAGTGAAAACCTGGGAAGCTGAGGAGGGGCGCGTCACGAGTGTAAATTGGAGTCAGGATGGTCAGGCATTAGCTGTCGGCACTGAAGATAATACGGCAATTGTTTGGAATTTAGATTTGGAGGAACTGTTAGCAAAAAGTTGCAATTGGCTGCAAGATTATCTCAATCATAATCCCGATGTTAAACAGAGTAACCGTGAGCTTTGCCAACCCATTGCCCGTGAAAAAGGAAACAAATAATTTTGCGTAGCTAATGTTATGATTTATCGTTAAAAATCGTGCAGTTGAGCATAGCTGAAGCATCGGGGGATAACGTCAGAAACGGCATTACTGGCTCACTCGAACAATCCAGTAATCGAAATTGATGCGCTCCTTAAAAAGGGTAACTTATCCTACCCAGCATCCCCGCTTTTGACCAAAGGTGGATTTTGTTGAAAGGTTATTTCTGAATAGGGCGGGTTTTGTTGTTCATTGATTAGGAACTAGCGCTAGTTCCTAGTGCATCCTGGCAGAAATAACTGAACAGCTGACATCTCCCCCAGCTCCCTCTGCTCCCTCTGCTCCCCCTGCTTCATCGTATCTACAAAGCTGCTCAAGTATTTCCAAGGGCGCTGCGCTAGGGCATCGGTCAAGAATAAATGGCTAGATTTACAATCTTTTTACAACCGAAAGAGCCGTCTTTACCATTCCTTCATAGTCTTTCATTTAGGATGATCGACAGATAGCAAATGATTAAGTGGGACAAGCATCATGCCCGAATATCAATGGAAGCTGACTATCGTCGAACGCAACCTATTATATTCCAACTGGATCAATTTGATGCCAGAGGCACAAGAGCGAATAGTAGAGGAAGCTGAAGAATTGCTCAGGGACTTACCGCTATTAGATAAACAACGATTACTGACATTTTTGGCAAGCCTTAAAGATACCGAAAAACATTTGCATCATAAAATCCAGCAAATTGTTAGCCATCATATCCAAAAAAATGCACACAATATTATCGGGAGAACCTTGCTCTCTAGTCATGCCATATAACGGATAGAATTGGATTGAAATCCACCCAAAACCCTGTAGAGACGCGCCATGGCGCGTCTCTACGATATTCCTCAGAGTGTCCCAGTTAGCGGTCGAGACTTTTTCGACACACAGTCCTACACTTGGATGTAAGGAAAGTTTCCTAACCGTCAGTAGTCGCAGAGGCAGTTCAAGATGGTACTCTCCGTCTTACCTATCTTTGGGATTAGTTTGATTAGGGTTCTCTACCGTTAACGATTATGCTGTCACCATTTTTGCTAGTATTTCTCTATGCTTCGTTTTGGGTTTGGTTCTTTGGTGGATTTACGGCTAAAAAACCAGAGAAAAAAAAGACACTCGAAGAACAATTGGGAGAATCGCTGTCTAAATACCTTTCTTCCTTAGACATTCCCAAAAAGAGTTAACCGATTAAGTTGACAAATCTCCAATACCTTTAAACAGACCCCACCCTAACCCTCCCCTTCTCAAGGGGAGGGAACTCAAATGGCTTTAATTTAGGGGGTTAATGTCACTGGACTTGTAATTTACTCAAACTCTATGTCAACAAGTCGCTGTAGCAACTCCATCTCTTGAGTCATTGCCCGACGAATCCGGGTAATCATATAGGAGGCGGTATTTTTATTGACTCCAATCTTCTTCGCTAACTGACGCACACTGATGCGTTCCAGAGGATTGAGAACCAGATAAATTGCCAAAACCCATTTGTCTAAGTCAACATGAGTTTTGTGAAATAGAGTCCCAACTGTAACGCTATATGAAGTAAAGCATTCGTTACATTGATATCGGTGTTCTTTTTTTAAGCGTCGAGAATGAGTTGATTGGCAATAGGGGCATTGGGGATACTTACCCCACCGGATTTGTTCCAGACGGGCAAGATAATTATCGTTTTTTTGGCTCATCTTTAGTTCCAAAATCTGATGAACCAAAGATGAACGATAAAATTCCAATAAATAGGTATTTTATGTTATATAATGTTGCAGAAAAATGCCAAGGCGGATTGCCTCGGCACTGAATTGATGCGATCTACTATTTCTGGGATTGAAGTGGGGAACAATGATGTTCGTTGTACTAAGAAACATTAAAAAATGTCAATTTTTGACTATTTTCCGTTTCCTGTTACCTTGTCTTTATGCTCAACTTTAATGGTGTCTGACGACTTAACGTAAGGTATTTAGCCAAGCCATATCATCTTCACTCAAGACGGGTTCTGGCGGCATCGAATAGTCAATCACCAAGTCAAGGGCGGCTTCCTGATAGGCTTGTTCAAGTAAGGTAGCCAAATCGATCGCAGGTTCAACGTCTGCGGCGCTCAGGGGTAATAAAAACACAGGAATTGGCTCCCGCCAATCAAAGGGATAGCGTTCTGCAGCGGGTCTTTCATTGGCTCGACTGACCAAGATTTGGTAGTCTGCTTTACATCCACCTTGCACAGGCATGGATTCACCGCTTCTGAGCAGATCAATTTCGACCAAATGAGTTTGGCTATTGAGTATAGTTTGACGCTTTTTTAGGTACTGCGATCGCCCTTCCCCGGATCGTTTATTCTTGGGTGATAGCACTTCAATAACCGTAATAACCTTGCCAGTGGTCACTTCGCGAATTTCCAAAAAGCGTTCGGTGACTTCTTCAAGCATAGGTATCGCCACGCGCTCAGGCTGGCTCAAAACGGCGGCTGAGGTAGAGGTTGTCGTGCGATTAGGCGTTTGCTGAATCACCGTTGTATCAGGAATACCGACTAAAACAGAATCCAGATAAACCCGCTTATCGACAGCCGCCCGATACTTGGGGTTAAGTATTGGGTTGAGTGTCCTCATTAGCCCACTAATTAACCCGTAATGGATTTCGGGCCAAATGTCTGGTCGTTCCAGGTAGGGGTTCATGCCAGGAAAATTCGGTTTACTGGTCATATCAAGTCCGGTAGCATCGGTTGTGTATCGTCTTACTTTTCTAAATTATGTAAACAATCCTCAAAGCCTTACAAAGGACAAATGACAAAGGACAAATGACGATCTCCGCCGTTAACGTTTATTGTCCCTACCTACTTAGGATATGGTTTTGACTTAAACTTGGCTTTCTTTGACTAACTCTTCGGCTGTATTGGCGAGTTTCCTGGCTAAGGTCGTGTCACCTTGTTTATCAGCAATAACTGCCATAGCTTGAAGAACCTCAGCATTCGTAATGCCGCGTTCCTGCATTCCTTTGACTTCGTTCTCAAGGTCTTGGGCAGAGGGTTTGTTTATTTTCTTTTTCTCGGTCAAGGGTTATCTCCTAATCACTGATAAATTTGTTCACCGCATATCGTAGCCAAACAGATTCGGATTAACGTCTCCTAATTCCAAATCCTCTAAGCCATACTCGACCCAACGCCGATCAACCATAGCGGCGACATCCGCATCGGATTCCAATGGCGCCCCCCATTCATGTTCCGTTTCGGGAGGAATTTTAGTTGTTGCATCAATCCCCATACGTCCGCCTAAACCAATCTTTTCACTGGCAAAATCTAAGCTATCAAAGGGCGTATTCGGCAGAATAAAGACATCTCGCGTCGGGTCTACTTTGGAACTAATTGCCCACACTACTTGACGCGGATCACGGATATTAATATCTTTATCCACAACAATTACGAATTTGGTGTAGGTAAATTGGGGTAAGGCACTCCAAAACGCTAAAGCAGCCCGTCTTGCTTGTCCAGGATAGGCTTTATCAATGGAAATAATCGCGGCTTTGTAACTGAGGGCTTCCATGGGGAGGAAGAAGTCCACAATCTCGGAGACCTGTTGGCGTAAAATTGGCGTATAAATCCGATTGAGTGCGATCGCCATCATTGCTTCTTCCTTGGGGGGACGCCCACTGAAGGTGGTGAGATAGATGGGGTTTTGGCGATGAGTCATGCAGTGGAAGTGAATCACTGGGGAATCTTCGACGCCGCCATAGTACCCCATGTGATCACCAAAGGGTCCATCGGGTAAGACTTCCCCTGGTGTGATTGTCCCTTCTAAGACAAACTCGGAGTCAGCCGGGACTTGTAAATCTAACGTCTTGCACTTTGCCAGTTGCACCCCAGAACCACCGTAGAGTCCCGCAAATAGCCATTCAGAAAGGTCTACAGGAATCGGCGTGGCGGCTGCCATAATAATTAAGGGATCAACCCCGAGTGCGATCGCAATTTCTAGTTTCTTGCCATTTTGCGCTGCTTTGCGGAGGTGTCTCGCCCCACCCCGTACTGATAACCAATGAACACTCATGGTAGTCCGGGATTGGAGTTGCAGACGGTACACACCCACATTCGGAGTACCCGTTTCACAGTCTTTGGTAATCACCAACCCCAAGGTAATAATTTTGCCCGCATCCCCTGGATAGGGACGAATTAGGGGCAGTTTATTTAAATCGAGGGCGTCTCCTTCCACCACCACTTGCTGACAGGCGGGGAAAAAATCGCGTCCCGGTTTGGCTTTGACAACATCAAATAAAATCTTGCCAAACTCCACCGCCTGAGAAATTTTCTTCGGCGGTTTCGGCTGTTGCAGCATTCCCAGCTTTTTCCCCAATGTCTCCAACTCTTGGGGATGTTCCATATTCATCGCCCAACACACCCGTTCCTCGGTTCCCATCAGGTTGATGGCGACGGGAAATGATGAACCCTTGACATTCTCAAATAATAGTCCGGGTCCGCCTGCCTGTAGCATCCGATTGGATATCTCGGCAATTTCTAAATCCGGGTCAACCAACGCCGTAATCCGACGCAACTGTCCCCGTTCCTCTAAAAGCTGGATGAATGCCCGCAGATCTCTCGCCATAGTTAATTAAGATGTGTAAAGCTTTTTCTTTCTTTTATTATGGATGCATACGCCATCCTCTGTACTACTTTGTGATATGCCCGATCCGTCCAGTGCGCCATTGGCAACTGATACAGCAATTATTGATCAAATATGCGATCGCGTTTACCAAATCGTCCTGAATATCCAACAGCAGCATCCGGAACTCCTCAAACAAAAGTACAGGATGACTCCCTGGCGTAACCCGCAGATTCAATCTGCCTTCATCACGAAACTAAAAGCTAGACTGACTCAAGCTGAGGACGAGGACGCCAAACTGATAAACCTACGGCGTTTCCTAGAAATTTTACTCCTTCCCAGCTATTTTACACAACCCAGTTTTGGTGAATTGACTCAAACTCTACAGTCCTTAATTCCAAAAAATTCCCCATCAGCGTCGCTGGAAGTGGTCAGTTCAGATAGTTCTGAATCTGTCTCCTTTCCGGCTTCAGGGACTAATGATTCCCCAGGTATTGCCATTCTTTTACTCGACGCCGAAAACCTACAACTTGATATCGAAACTGAAAGATTCCTGACAAAAGTCTGTACCTATGCGATTCAAATTAAAGTTGCCTTTGCCAATTGGCGCAGCCTTGGCAAAAAAGACGCAGAATTCCACAGTCGTGGATATGAACTGATTCACGTTCCACTGGGTAAAGATAGTGCCGATGTGAAAATGGCAACAGTGGGATCATCAATCTTTATCCATTACCCCAATGCTAGGGAAATATTAGTTTGCTCCTCGGATGGCGTGATGACTCATCTTTATAATACACTTCAGACTCATGGTTTTACAGTGTACTTAGTTCGCAAACAAGGAGATACTATCACCGTTTTAAATAGTGACACAAACCAAACTCAAAACCATTCCCTGAGTCCGCCACCTGAAATTCTCGTTATTGAAGATTTTATTAATCAAATCAAGGCGATTATTAGACTCGAACAAACTCGCACCGGAAATCTTTGGGTTAAATTGTCTAAGGTTTCTAAGTTATTTCGCCGCCAGCACCAGACAACAATGAGTTACGTTGTGTCATGGCACTGCCCGGGCAAAACGGTTCCCGATTTTTTTCTTGATTACCCGAATGAGTTTGTATTACATAACTTATCGGAACAGTCAGGGTTATATGTTACCTTGTTTGAAACGAATCCTTCAGTTATCGCTCCTACGAGTGCCTCGACCGAATCTCAAGTTTTAGAAAATTCCCAAAATACAACAATTAAATCTAAGGTTGAGCTAGAACAAGAATTAGCTAGAATTGTGAAAAAGCTCATGGCTGATTCAGGTCAAACCTCTGTTCCTCTCTCTAATGTTAGTACTGAATTCTGCAAACAGCATAAGCAAGGAATTAGTCAGGTGTTTAAAGAATTGGAACTCGGTGTTAAGTTTATAGTTTTTTTAAAGCAATCTTCATTATTTAACCTCAAAAAAACCGGAATTAATTATAAAATTTCAATTAACAAGGCAGCAAAAAAAGAAACAAAAAAAGCGATTGAATCAACTGAAATGCCCATAAACTCCCTCAAAGAATTAGAGAAGATTATTAAAAAAATAATTGAGACAAGGATTCAGGTATTGGGAACTAACGATATAGCAGTAAATGATCTAAAACAAGCGTTTCAGAATCAGTACCAAATGACAGCTGATGCCTGTGTAAAAAACTTTGAATCCAAGTCAATTTTGATTAAATTCTTACGCAACCGTTCAACTGTGTTTAGTATAACGTTGATTAACACAGATTATCGAGTCGCGATCGCGAAAGAGTTAAACTGAAGATACATCCCATTCTCCTAACCAATCTCCAACGTATTCAAGAAGTCGGGGAGCTAGTTCATTACGTGTTGGACAATAAGTCTGTACCGTTATAGGTTAAAAATAACCAGGGTTGATTTTGCGGAATTAGTCTGAGATTTAAAATGACAAGAGTTTATGATTTATTAATCCAAGGCGGTTTCGTCATGCTGCCCCTGCTGGGATTATCCATATTAACGATATCCTGTGGGCTAGACCGTGCTTGGTTTTGGTTTCAATTATTAAGCCAAGAAGCGACCCTGGTTAACGATGTGCTAGGGACGGCACATTCTAATTTAGAACAGGCTAAAGACATCGCTGAATCGGCTCAAAACTTGCCCATTGGTCGCTTTCTCTATGCACCCCTCAAGCTGAAACAGCCAACACCAGAAACCTTTCGTTTAGCCATGGAAGCTGCTGGTGATAAAGAGTTTATCAAAATGCGAAAAGGTGAAAAACTCCTGGAAACTATTGTAGCGGTTGCACCTCTATTGGGTCTACTGGGAACGGTTACGGGTTTAATTAGTACATTCAATAACCTGAAAATTGGTGGGGGAGGAACAACTGTTGAGGCAACAAAAGTGGCTGGAGGTATTGGTGAAGCGCTAATTACTACAGCAGCGGGTATGATTGTGGCAATTATTGCGCTTTTAATTCTCCGAACTATCGTCACGTTACACTCCCAGCAAATGGATTACTTTGCAGAGGTGGGAAGTGAATTAGAACTTATTTATCGCCAGGTTTGGTATGAACCACCCCTCACCCCCTCACCCTCTCACCCTCTCACTCCCTCACCCCATCTCCCTGAGAACCCTGGCGACTAGCAGGGTATTGCTGATTTTTATCTCCCCACGCTAAATTTTCATCAAAACTTTACTTAAAGCACCCGGTTGACGGTGTGATGCTTTACATAACTTTAGTTAGGGTATTGAATGAAAGCCAAGTTGTGAGTATTTAGGGCTTGGCATCAACAAGGAACTAACGCAGGAAACGGGGTGTAGTCAAGATGTGTAGCCTTCAACACAATCAAGATAAAGAAATGCGTAAGTTCTGGACAAGTTTTTGTAAAGATTGCTGAAATCCAGGTAATCGCTCTGAATGTATCCAGTAGGGATTGAGCCGCTCACCGGGATTGTACCGCTCGAAACAGCAATATTCGAGACAGGAAGGCAAAACCTCAACCACCGATCGCAGGAGCCTAAAACAGATGAATAGGCATAAGCAGTGGAAAAAGGCATGTTTCAAAGTGACGACTTGGGTTTTATCTGAGATTGTCTTAAATATGTTGGGATTAGATGATTTGGCTGACTATAGTGAATTTATTTTTGATCCAGAGGTTATCATCTCTCAACATCATTCTGTCATTCTCGTAGCTCCACCTCATCCGCCACAAGTTGAGCAAGATTCGCTGTTTGGTCAAACAATCGGCGATCGCGTCGAAGTAGTTTAAGTCATTGGTCATTGGTCATTGGTCATTGGTCATTGGTCATTGGTCATTGGTCATTGGTTAAATTCTGAAAGTTTAGTCTAATACTTTGTTCAGGAACTTAATGTTCAAACTCAATACACTTGATTTGCCAATTCTGCCCGAATACGGCAACAGCCGCCACATAATCGGATGCTGGGATCAGGGGAAAAAGTGACCAATGAGACGCCGCATTAGAGTCTCCCGCAATACTCAGCAATTTAGCCGCTTCTCCTGGCATCAGAGAGACTTCAATGTCTGACAATTTGGCTAACCCATCACCAGTTGCTTTTAAATAGGCTTCTTTGCGTGTCCAACCGTTGAAAAAGGCGAGTTGTTGCTGATCCCCAGTCAAAGTCCGAATTGCTGCATATTCTCTCGACGTAAAGAAACGTTGTGCGAGTTTCTCTGCATCAGGCATCGGACGCCGATATTCGAGATCGATCCCCAGTTGAAGGGTTGAGGATAGAGCATATAAGGCTAATCCATGAGAATGAGACAGATTAAAACCTAGTGTTTTATCGGAGTTGATAGTTTTAAGGGTGGGTTTGCCACGGGGACTATAGTCAAACTGGATTTGATCGGGCGGTTGATTTAAATAGCGACTCAAAATTGTTCGTAAAATCCCCCGACCTGCAATAAAATGGTTGCGATCGCGCTCAAAGTAGAATCGCTTTGCCCGTTGCTGTTCATCCGGGGAAAGGAGTTGTGCGAATCTCTCAATTTGGGCGATCGGTTGATTGAGATCAGCCCGCCAGACATGGATCTCCTGGGTGGAGAGGACTAAACTAGAGGGTTGAGGATGCCAAAGCGGTTTCCCAGTCGTCATCACCTACACCAAGCGGAAAATAAACGGATAGCGGTAGGGTTGGTTGGGATCATCCAGAACCTTGATCACAGCAATAATCGGCATGATTAGACTGACCAAACCTAACAGAATCAGTAAGGGGATGCCAATTACGACAGCGATTAGCAGGACAAAAATAAAAGCATAGATATAGAGATTAATGTAAAAATTTAGAGATTCTTTAGCATTTGCCTTAACAATCGGATCATCCGTCACCAACAAAATCACAATCGGGATCGCAACCGATAAAATTGCTGAACTCAACAATATCGAGCCATGGCATAGCGCTGATAAAAGTTTGCGTTGATCGAGATCATGCTGATTACTCATCAGTAACTCCTAGTATTCACTCTGGTTCGCTAACAGGTGGTTGTTCATCGGCAGGCTTGGACACGTCTAGGGGAGCAATTACCGTTAATCCCTGGGGAATACATTCAATCGTGACTGGAGTGGTGCCGATAATTTCCCCATCAACAACCACTTTTTGGGGAGGATTGGTGTTGACCTTAATTTGTCCCGTCCGTAAACAAATTGTATCCTCTCGACGGGCGGCTCTCCGCATTAATGCTGCACCGAGTAAATCCACGATCGCATCCATGGCTTCGATTTTGGTGTTTTGGGTGTTAATCGTGACTTCCAATAACCCATCATTGGCAATGACTTGTCCCATTCCCTGTGCCATTAGAGAGGTGGGTGGTGCTGCATTGGCGATGGTGATGGCGGCGGCTTGGCATTGACTGGTAATCCCAGCAATCTCCAATTCTGCCTCAAATACATTATGTTCATTGAGTTGCTGCATCCCTGCCAAAATATAGGCTAAGACGCCTAGGCGTTTTTTCGTCTCTCGATCAGCGCGTTCTACGGTTTCGGCTTCAAAGCCAATCCCTGTCAGCAAAATCATCGGATGCTGATTGCACTGTGCGGCATCAACGACCCGTGTAATGCCTGATAAAATCAGTTCACAGGCGGCGCGAAGTGTTGTGGGAATCCCTAACGCTACCGCAAACGCATTAGCTGTGCCTCTGGCGATGATCCCCAAGGGAATCTGGCTACCAATCAAAGCACCCGCGACAGCCGAAACGGTGCCATCTCCACCGGAGGCGATAATCAGATCTGCACCGGATGCGATCGCCTCTTGCGCCAACTCTGCTGAAGAGCGATCGGGCGTCGTTAGGTGAATATCGAGATGCAATTGGGGTTTTAAAAGCTGCTGAATCAGCGTTAAATCCTTCTCAGCGTTGCCTTGACCCGAAACGGGGTTAAAAATCAGGTAAGCGAAGCGATTTTTGGCAAAATTGGCGATAATGGCTTCCGCCGTGGCAAGATTAGTAGCCAGAGGGACATTGTGAACATTACAGATGCGTAACAATGCCTGAATGTCCGGTTCATGGGGTTGAGCGTAAAGGGGATCGATGAAGAAAATCACCGCAATCACCTGACCTGTCGCCACTTCCGCCGCGATTTGGGCATCTCCGCCCAAAGGACCCGACAAGAGACACTCAACCTCTAACTTACTTCGGTCATGAATGCGTTGTCCGGTGGTTCCGGTGGCGATTAAGCGGTAACGGGAGAGGATGGGGGTGTATTGTTTAGCAAAGTTAGCAATATCGTCTTTTTTGCGATCGTGGGCAATTAAGGCAATGGTTGGGGACATGATGGGATGGGGGAATTCTCATCTTAGTTTAAAAGGAATTGGCGCAGTTGGTTTTGTAGTAGGCACGAAGCGTGCCAGAAGCGAAGACAGCGCTGACTACAAACAGTCAGATAAGTCTATCGGGGGAATCAGCAGCACTACATTTGACTTTACGCTGTTAGGCATCATACAGTCTTATCCAGCAAACTACGATTCGATTTCGTTTGAAAGTCTAATCGAGGAACTCTTATGCTTAGGAAAGTTATCGACTTGGATCAAAATACGCTTTATGGGGTTTATTATACGGTTTATGGGTCACTGGCTGGTGATGATCAATTAATGAGGTCTTACCTCTGGGCAGGTCCTTATGATGACATGAAAGCTGCTATCAATAAAGCTCAAGAGTTGAGACATTCCCATCAAGAGGATGTATCGTTTATTGTGAAAAAGTATGTTGAGTGAAAAATTCAGACAGTAACATCTCAGATGTCTATAATTTTTAATGATTAATTCTGGAAACTTGTCAAATTATAGATCGTACAAGTTCTTAAACCAAGTCATAAACGGTTGAGCTTGGGGATGTTGGGGATTCAAAATACGCTCCATGATAGCGTTATGCAATTGTCGTCCGGGTGGATTTTGCCATGCTAACCAGGTGTAAATATTCGCTTTATCCAAATGAGCATCTATAAAGGGTGCGCCTCTATGTTTGGCTTCTGTGACGACTTCTTGAGCGTATTGCCAAAATGGTTCATTCTCATCGGGTATCATGTAGGCTAAAAATGTCTCCAATATTCCGCACTTTTGGTTATCGGGCATAATCCAGACGCCAAACTTGATTCCACCGATACTATAGATTAATCCAGTTTCTGGTAATTGTTCCGGAAAGTCAGGAATACTTTTTAAGCAGGCGTTTCTGATACTTGTCCAGCGTGCCGATAAATCATGATCTGCATCCACGATTAATCCTAATGCTGTCAATCCTGACGCTTTCAGTTCTGTGGAGATTATATCTGCATCAATAAATTCGTCACTTCCAAAGGATTCGATGTAAGGAACTTTTTTCCCTATCTCTCTTTTTAGCCAAGGAATTCCATTCGCTTCAATGAGTTCTGGTATAACTCGTTTATCCTGATCTCCCTCTACAATCAGCTTCTTAGAATAATACTTGCTTGCCATTTCTAACGTACCTCAATCCCTCGTTGAGCCGCAATGACCATCTCACGTTCCGTGAAAACGACACCTGTTTCTTTCCCTGGTTCTATTCGTTGAATTGTAATTCCATCCTCAGTGTCTTGTTCCTGACTGGCAATGCTAGCCAAGCTAGTCCAACAATCACTATTATGAGTCGTCGCGAAAACTTGGACATTGAGTTTTTTGGCTGTTTCCAAAAGAAGTTTCCACATATCTTCCATCGCGGTGAAATGAAGTCCGGTATCAATTTCATCAACTAGCAATACTCCACCTTTAGCAGATACCGTTGATAATGCTAGACCCAACATCCGCCATATTCCATCCCCCATACTGCCAATCGGAACACGCTGATCATTGTCAGCAAGACGCACGACAAATCCACCACGAGACTCTGAAGTTCTGCGGCTTCCAGACGTAATAGAAGCAAGGCGCTGAATTTTAGGTTCAATCGTCTGAAGTGCTTGATATACAAGCGTTTCCTCTGGTGTCAAGACGACCTGCTCAAACAACTCAGTCATGTTTGTAGTTGTTAAAGATGATGATGTAATATATTGATTTTTTGCTGCATTTTTTGATGGCTTACCTATAACTCGCCATCGACGAATATAATCTTCAGATAGTCCTCCATTAGCAGACAAAGTGCGTTTCAACCCCTCTCGATGATTGCCATCAGTCCAAGAAATGTTAAAAACAAGTTCTATTAAATTATCTGGAAAATCTTCAACGAAACTGGTAGATTTATCAGATTCAATCTCTGAATTTGCACTGGAAGCAATCGGTCGTTTGCCTATAGATACGGAAAGTTTATTTTGAAAATCATCATTTAAACCCACTATGGAAAATTCACTACCTGATTCAATTTCATGACCGTGAAAAAGATGACAGATATCAAGTTGCCGATCTCTTCCGCTTCTTCTACTCTCATCACTCCAAAAGTATTCACCTCTGTTAGTCATTGCGTCAAGTAATGGTTCAGGATTACCCTTGGAGCAGAGAAGTTGAATTGCTTCTAGTATTGATGTCTTACCACTGTTGTTTTTGCCAACAAGTAAGTTAACTCTGCCAAGCTGCTGAAGCTCAAAATGTTTGAAACAGCGAAAATTATTTATAGTCAGATTTTTTAACATATCTCATTCTCTCCGGTGCTTTTGGGCAAATAAGCTTGAAGGGGTTGTAAGAGGATTGCCAAAATCTTATCAACTTCCTTAATATAGTATTCTAACTGATCAATCAATACGGTACGTTCCTCTAAGACCAAAAACCGCCAAGCTGTCCCTGTTGTTACAGCACCATAAATTTTATCAATTTTATTTCCGGCGCTTTGATTAAATATTTGGGCGGCGACCATTTCGGCAATACATTGACCAAATCCTAATGGTATTTTTTCATTTTTGGCTTCGGCAATCGTAATCACTGGAGCGTTAATATAAAATTGTTCGGCTGAACAACTCAGAATAAAGTCACAATAGCTTTGCAATCCTTTCTCGATATCGACATTGAAATCTGTGCCAGAGAATAAACTGACTTGATAGTTCACCTGTCGCCTAACTTCTGATAAAACTGGAGCAAGAATAAATTCAGAACGGGCTTTTTCGGTATCAATTGCTGTTGCTAGAGGGATATACTCAGCTAACGTGAGCGTTAACAGTTCTGAGGGTTGTACGCCTGGAATATCCGCGAACAGGTTTTGTGTTTCATCAACGGTTAAGCCAAAATCTTCTTTGACTTTAGCTAAGGTAAAATTACTATATGCCATGATAAAAGCGGCTCTCCTTTACTAATTTAGTTGGGTTTCCTTCGTCAACTCAACCTACTATTATGTATTAAAAATTGGTATTCGTATTCGTATTCGTATTCGTATTCGTGTTCGTGTTCGTGTTAGTAGCGAGCAAGATGCAAAGCCTGCGGCATGGCTTCGCTTAACGCACTACAATAATTAATTATTCTGGAATAACGAAGGACAAATGACCAATGACAAATGACCAATGAAAAATCATCGCTGATCTAATTGGCGGGAACCAAATAAGGCTTCTCGTGCTTTTTCATCCATGTTGCTGACTCGTTTTTCACTTAAAAGTGCTAAACCACGCTGTACCGCAGGTCGCTGGTTAATTGCCTCAAACCATCGCTGAAGATGGGGATAATCGGCTAAGTTTTGTCCCTGTTTTTCGTGGGAAATAATCCAGGGAAAGATTGCTATATCTGCAATGGAATAGTCACCAGCAATGTACTCAACTTGGGAGAGTTGTTTATCAATAACGCGATACAAACGAGTGGCTTCATTGGTGTAGCGATTAATCGCATACGGGATTTTTTCCGGTGCATATTGGCGGAAGTGGTGCGTTTGTCCCAGCATGGGTCCGACGCCTCCCATTTGGAACATTAACCACTGAATGACAGCATAGCGATCGCGTGGCTGTTTGGGAATGAATTGTCCGGTTTTTTCGGCGAGATACAGCAGAATTGCACCGGACTCGAATAGGGATAGGGGTTGACCCTCAATTCCTTGGGGGTCAACAATCGCAGGCATTTTATTGTTGGGACTGATGGCGAGAAAGTCTGGCTTGAACTGATCCCCGGCGGTGATGTCTACCGGGATGAGATTGTAGGGGGTTTCCGTTTCCTCCAGCATAATGCTGACTTTCCAGCCGTTGGGTGTGGGTCCATAGTAGAGATCGATTGGCTGTGTCATGGTTGAATCATCTTGCATCCTTTGCTTTGACTATATAGACAGTCTGAAGGGATGACAACCTCTCAGAGGTTCCACCGGAGGAGTCTCTACTCACCTGACTCACCTGGCTAGGGCAGTTTCTCAATTGATAGCTAAATGGTACCTTATTTCCCCATGATATATTCACGAAAATTTTACATTTTAAGGTTAAGCAATTTTGACTTTTTTTTGAGTTATTTATTATTAGCCCGTACACAAAGTTAAATTTTATTACTTTTTAGTTGTACTGATTAAGCCATTTGCTAGATTAAGCGTGTCAATCTAGTTTTACTGTTAAAAATACAACTTTATTGTAACAAACAAAAGACAAAAGTTAACAGGAAAAGTCTATGTCAGTTGAGTAAAGATATGAATAATCAAGTTCAAGCAAAACTCCAACAAGAAATCCAGGATCTGCGCGATCGCTTACACCGGGCTGAGGTGGAGTTGTTGGCGCTCAACCCAGACGCCGTGCCAGGTGTAGGACTTGACCCTCCAGCCATGAGGGAGATCAAATCAGACAATCTATTCCTATTGCAAGCGATTCTGGAGAACACCACGGATCTGATGGCGGCGCTGGATTTGAACTGGCGGTATATTGCCTTTAATCGAGCGTATAAAACCGAATTTATTAATATTTTTGGGCGAGATATTGACATCGGTACGAGTTTGATAGAAGCCCTAAACCATTTACCGAATGAACAAGCAAACGCACAGGATATTTGGGGGCGGGCGCTACGGGGTGAAGAGTTTACCGTCATTCAGGAATTTGGCGATAGTCAGCGCGATCGCAATCAGTACCAGCTTACATTTCACAGTATCCGGGATGACTGGGGACAGATCCTAGGCGCTTTGCACATTGTTAAGAATCTTAGCCAACTTGAGGCGCAAAGTTGGCAATCAATCCAAGCGCAAGCCGCCCTCCAAGAAAGCGAAGAACGATTCCGTAATGCTTTTGACTATGCCGGAATTGGCATGGCATTGGTTGATTTAGACGGGCGCTTCATGAAAGTTAATCACAGCCTGTGTCAGATGACTGGTTATTCGGAGTTGGAATTACTCAGTAAAACCTTTCAGGCGATTACCCATCCTGACGATTTAGCCGCCGATATCGCCTTGGTGAAGCGGTTACTCGCGGGTCAAATTCGCTTCTATCAACTGGAAAAACGCTATATCCACAAACAGGGGCAGATCGTCTGGATTCTGTTAAGTGGTTCTTTGGTTCGCGATTCTCAGGATCAACCGCTCTACTTTATCGCCCAGATGCAAGATATTAGCGATCGCAAATCCACAGAAGAGAGATTACATCAACATCAGCAACATCTGCAATATCTCCTCACCTCCAGCCCTGCGGTGATTTTTAGCACTCAGCCTGAGTCGAATTATAAGCTGACTTACATTAGTGAAAATGTCGCGACTATTCTGGGTTATACCCCAGAGCAATTTTTGAACGGGTCAGATTTATGGTTAAATCATATTCATCCTGAGGATATTGACTGGATTCTCCAGGAATTACCCCGGAAATTAAATCAGGGAAATTATTCCTTTGAATACCGTTTCCTGCACGCCGATGGAACCTATCACTGGCTGCTAGATGAAGGAAGGTTAATTCGAGATGAAAGGGGTGAACCGATTGAGGTTGTGGGTTATTTCGTGGATATTAGCGATCGCAAACAAGCGGAGTTAGCCCTAAGTCGCAGTCGAGAACTAAAAGAAGCTATTTTTAATGAGTCCACTGATGCCCTATTCTTAGTTGCTCCAGAGACGGGACTGACGATCGACTGTAATCAACCGGCTGTTGATTTGTTTGAAGCGGCTAGCGAAGATGAACTAATTAATATTGAAGGACATACTCTGCAAAAGTCCCGATTTACGCCAGAAGAGTTAGCCAGTATTAATCAAGCGATTAATCAGTACGGCGTTTGGAGTAAAGAAGTCGAATATATTACCAAAAAAGGGAAACACTTTTGGGGCAACTTAGCGGTCAAGCGAATTCATCTTGCAGATACAGCGATTAATTTAGTCCGAGTTACTGATATCACAGTTCGCAAACAAACAGAAAAAGATCTAAAACTACAGGCTGTGATTACTCGGAACATGGCAGAAGGCATTTGTTTGGTTAGGGCGGCTGATGGCATAATCGTTTATGCGAATCCCAAGTTTGAGCAGATGTTTGGTTATGAATCCGGTGAACTCAACAACCAACCTGTGAAGATTGTCAACTATAAAGATAATGGAATTGACGCCGATCAAGTTCGACAGTTGATTTCTCAAAAAATTATGGAATATGGCGAATATACCTACAAAATTCATAATGTAAAAAAAGATGGTACTCCTTTCTGGTGTCAAGCGACGACGTCTCGTTTTGAGCATCCCGACTATGGCACCGTCATGGTTGCTGTTCAACAAGATATTACCGTGCAAAAGCAAACTCAAGATCAACTTAAAGCCTCCCTAAAAGAAAAAGAGGTCTTGCTCAAGGAAATTCATCACCGGGTTAAAAATAATTTGCAAATTGTCAGTAGTCTGCTGCAAATGCAGTCGCGGCGGACTAAAGATGAAGACGTGGCGTTAGTCTTGCAAGATAGTCAAAATCGCATTGCCTCGATTGCCCTGGTGCATGAAAAGTTATATCGGTCTGAAAATTTAGCTCAGATTGATTTTGCCCAATATGTTCCCGATTTAATCACTCATTTATTTGATTCTTATAACATCAGTTCCAGTCGAGTGAGAATTTCCTATCAAGTTGAGGATATTCCTCTCGCCATTGATACAGCGATTCCCTGTGGCTTAATTTTAAATGAATTGGTGTCGAATACCCTAAAATATGCGTTTCCAGAGGATCAGAAGGGAGAAATCAAGATTAAATTTAAACGAAATCTGGATAATAACTCGCTGACCCTGCTTGTCCAGGATAACGGTGTAGGAATTCCCAAATCCTTTGATATTGAAACAACCACTTCATTAGGATTAACCCTGGTTTTAGGATTAGTGGATCAGATCGATGGCACCTTAGACCTCAATTGTGACTCCGGAACTGAATTTACAATTACCTTTAGCAATAAACTCAGGACTCGATAATGCATGAAATAAAGGAGTATCCAATTATGTTTACCAAACCCCCCCCAACCTTAAGCAAAAGCCTAAAAATTCTCGTCGTTGAAGATGAGAGAATTATCGCGATCAATCTGAAAGAAAGCTTAGAATCTCTCGGCTATACCGTACCTGCAATCGCAGCGTCGGGAGAAAAAGCGATTGAAAAAGCCACTGAGTTCCGTCCCGATTTAGTGTTAATGGATATCTGGCTCAAAGGCAATATTGATGGGATTGAAGCCGCGCAGCAAATCTGGGAGCGCCTGAAAATTCCGACAATTTATGTCACCGGACATTCGGATCAAAGTACGGTAGAACGGGCAAAAATTACGGCACCCTTTGGCTATATTCTGAAACCCGTTAAAGAACAGGCGCTTTATGTGGCAATTGAAACGGCACTCCAGCGATATGAACGCGAACAACTACTCAGCGCCATTCTCAGAGGGATTGGAGATGGAGTCATTGTTACCGATAAAGACTGTCGGGTGCAGTTTCTGAATCAGGTGGCGGAATCCTTAACGGGTTGGCAATTGGCTGAAGCCAGAGATCGGCAAGTAACCGAAGTATTTAATATTGTCCATGAACAAACTCGACAGCCTGTTGGGGATATCCTGAAAAATGTCCTAGAACAAGAGACAATTATTTATTTAGAAGAGCAGATTTTGTTGCTCCCTAAGCAAGGAAAGCCGATCCCTGTTGCTGATAGCATTGCTCCGATTAAAAATAACAACGGTGCGATCGCGGGAGCCGTTTTAGTGTTTCGTGATGCCACACAACAGCGTTTAGTCCAGGAACAGAATCGCGCCCTGGAACGCGCCCGCCAATTAGAGTATGATATAGCAGAACTGCAATGTTTAGATGTACTCCACGATGACCGTTTAAGTACCGCGTCTTATGAATTGCCAATATCTCCGGCAAAGATTAAATTGGCAGTTCGGATTCTGGAAACCATCTTAGATCAACAGGGTTTACTCAGTTCGCAATTTCGTGCTGATGCCACCGTTATTGCTCGGTATTGGCAAATTGTCCAAGAGCAAGGCAAGCAAAAGCTCAAGCTCGTGAATGATTTGCTGGATATCCGTGCGATTGAGACAGAGGTTTATCCCTTACAACTAACGTTGATTCAAGTCCCCGATTGGATTTCTGAGTTGATTCAACCATTTGAAGCTTGGGCGCAATTTCAGCAGCAACAGTTGCATATTGATATTGCTCCGAATTTACCCCCTTTAGTTTCAGATCAGTTGAGTTTGACTCGGATTTTGAAAGAATTACTGAATAATGCATTTCAATACACGCCAGCCGGGGAGGAGATTGGGGTAGTGGTGCGGGTTTGGGAAGCAGGGGGAGCAGGGGGAGCAGGGGGAGCAGGGGGAGATGAGGGAACACCTAATACTGAACAGTTTACTGTCGAGATTCAGGTGAGTAATTCTGGGGTAGAAATTCCCCCAGAGGAACAAAAGAAAATTTTTGAACCGTTTTATCGCATTCCGAGTTCTTATTTCTGGAAACAAGGAGGAACAGGTTTAGGATTGACAGTAGTGAAAACGCTAGTGCATCGACTCCAGGGCGAGATTGATGTCACGAGCGATCGCGACGGGACAAAGTTCACAATTTTTATACCCAATTTACAATTCCAAGGGATGGAGGTGGAGGATGATTATGATCAGTGAACAATGTTTATCAGACACTGATACAGCAACGATGACTCGAATTCTGGTTGTGGAAGATGAGAGAATTATTGCACTGAACCTGAAGGAAAACTTAGAAGCTTTGGGTTATGGTGTTGTGGGAATTGCCGCCTCTGGGGAAAAAGCTGTCACTAAAGCCGGGAAACTCCATCCCGATTTAGTGCTAATGGATATCTGGTTACAGGGAAACCTGGATGGAATTGGCGCGGCACAACAAATTTGGGATGCGTGGCAAATTCCGGTGATTTATCTAACTGGACATTCTGATAAAGTTACCTTAGAACGGGCAAAAATAACTGCCCCCTTTGGCTATATTCTCAAACCTGTAAATGAACGGCAATTATCCGTGGCGATTGAAATTGCCTTGCAGCGCTATGAACGGGAGCAGTTTTTAAGTGCAGTGCTGCGGGGAATTGGTGATGGCGTGATTTTAGTCGATCAAGATTGTCGGATTCAGTTTATGAATCGGGTGGCGGAATTGCTAACCGAATGGCAATTTGCTGATGCGAAGAATCGGGAGTTGACGGAGGTATTTAAACTTATTGATGCCCAAACCCAGCAGCCTGTCAATAACTCAGTGACTCTGGCGTTACAACAAGATAAGTTAGTTTATCTTACCGGTGATCATGTCCTAATTACCAAGACAGGTGAACCAATCGCGATCGCGGACAGTGCTGCACCGATTCGGGATAACCAGGGGGATCTCGCGGGGGTGGTATTGGTATTCCAAGATATACGCGATCGCAAACAAGCCGAAGCCGCGCTACGCCAGCAGTTAGCCAGGGAACAACAACTTAACCAGTTCCAACGGCAATTTATTCACACCGTTTCCCATGAATATCGCACCCCACTTTCAATTATTCAAGCCTCAACCTTCCTGATTGAAGCCGATACTTCATCACTGCAATCGGAGAACAAGCGAGTCAATTGCCAGCGCATTAAACAGGCGGTTAAATATATGGTGGGATTGTTGGAAGATGTATTAACCTTTGGTCAAGCCGAAGCGGGTCAACTGAGGCTTGATCCAATGCCTTTAGATTTAAACCTCTTCTGTCAACAACTCATCGACGAATACCAACTTATTGCCAGTGATCAAGCTAAAATAACCTGGAGCAGTTGCGGTAAAGGTCAAACCGCTTATCTGGATAAAAAAATCCTACAACTGATTGTGAGAAATTTAGTCACCAACGCTTTGAAATATTCTCCCGGAAACAGTTCTGTGTATCTAACCCTAACCTGTGAAGACGATAGGCTGACAGTAGAGGTTAAAGATAACGGAATTGGTATTCCACCAGAGGATCAACCCCATATCTTTGAGCCATTCCGCCGCGCCAGTAATGCAGGGACAGTGCGAGGTTCAGGGATGGGATTAGCTATTGTCAAGAAAGCCGTTGATTTACATGGGGGAGCATTATCATTTGAGAGTGTCTTGGGTGTTGGTACAACGTTTACAGTGGTCTTACCTTTTCCCGAAGAATCAGTCTAGTTATTTGTCATTTGTCCTTTGTCATTAGTCCTTTGTAATATATAGCATTTCCAAGCTGTATGTGAAAATCTTACCCCTCCCAAACCCTCCCCTTGCTAAGGGGAGGGCAGGGGTGGGGTTCACAACTCAAGTAAAAACGCTATATATAATGTGGCTGCATAAGTCCTGTTTTTCAGGGTTTGAGGTGCTTTTAGAAAACTTAGTCTAGTTAAGGTTATTTCCACAAACCCACTTATGAGTTAAACGAGAGAGTTAGGTCTGAGCTATTTTCGTTTTATTCAACGGCTTATTGTCCTTAAGTATTCATTAAAACCTTGTTTTGACCATGAAAAACTTAGCAAAAATAATCTCTCAAAAACTGACAAGTATTCTAGTTGTTGAAGATGAACGAATTATCGCCATCAACCTGAAAGAACAGTTAGAATCCTTTGGGTATTGGGTTTGCGCGATCGCCACATCCGGAGAGAAAGCAGTAGAAACGGCGACAACCCTCCGTCCTGACTTAGTGTTAATGGATATTTGCCTCCAGGGAGATATGGATGGAATTGAAGCGGCACAGATGATTTGGGAACGTCTTTCAATTCCCGTAATTTATGTCACCGGACATTCGGATCTGAGTACAGTGGAACGAGTCAAAGTATCGTCTCCCTTTGGTTACATTTTAAAACCGATTAAAGAACGGGAATTATTCGTCACGATTGATATTGCCTTACATCGCTATTCCCGCGAACAATTACTCACCACAATTCTCCGCGAAATGGGGGATGGTGTGATTGTCACGGATACTCAATGCCGCATTCGCTTTCTCAACGAAGTCGCACAAACGTTTACGGAATGGCAGTTTATTGAAGCAATTGATCGAGAGTTAACCGAGGTGTTTCAACTGGTTACTCAAAACACAATGCAATCGGTAAACCTACCGTTAAGAACAGCGATTGAAAGCAATTTTGCTTTTTCAATTCCCAAAGATAGTATCTTGATTTCCCGACAAACTAAAAGGATTCCAATTGGCGGGAGTGTAACACCCATTCACGACAAACAAGATAAGGTAATTGGGGCAGTCTTGGTGTTTCAAGATATCAGTCATTCTATCCAGCTAGAAGCAGCTAAATTTAAATTAGAACAGGCATTATCGGAGTTGAAAACAACCCAATTTCAACTGATTCAATCCGAGAAATTATCTAGCATAGGGCGCATGGCAACCGCATTAATTCAGGAATTCAATAATCCAATTACCTGGATTTGTGGCAATATTGTCCTGGGACGATCATATTTCTGCGATATGTTAGACTTACTGCACCTCTATCAGCAAGCTTGTCCTGAACAGACGCCAGAAATTCAGCAGTTACTAGACCAGATTGATTTAGAGTTTATTGCCCAAGATTGGCAAAAAATGTTTAACTCGATTCAGATGGGTGCGGAACGGCTAATGGATGTCACATTATCATTGCAAGCGCTGCGGAATTTCTCAACATTGGATGAACTGGATCAAAAGATGGTTGATATTAATGAAATGATTGATTCAACCTTATTACTGGTACAGCATCGGCTCAAACCCCAAGGGAAAAAGCCAGAGATTCGGGTCATTAAAAATTATAGCCAATTACCTTTTTTAGTTGGCTATGCGAGTCAATTACATCAGGTATTTATTCATCTATTGAACAATGCCATTGATGCGATAGACATGAAGGGATTACCGGGTATCATTACCATTGAAACCAGCCTAATTAGTCGCCCAGTTTCCCGGCAAGTTGGAGAAGAAAGAGAGGGGGAGATGGGAAGATGGGGAGACGGGGAGATAAGGGAGAGAACTCAAAACCATGTCCTTGAGCGAAGTGAAGGCTCAATACTCAACACATCTCAAAAAGTGCAAGATGTTGTGGTGATTCGGATTACTGATAATGGTTGTGGAATGAGTCAGGATGTACAACAACAAATTTTTGACCCATTTTTCACGACCAAATCCGTGGGAACAGCCGTAGGATTAGGGTTATCCGTTAGCTATAAAATTGTGGTGGAGAAACACGGCGGTAAAATCCGGTGTCATTCAGTTGAAGGTGAAGGAACAACCTTTGAAATTGAGTTACCTGTTATTACATAGGTAGAGACGGTTAAAGGTGATCGTCATTTGTCATTTGTCAGGGAATAGGCAACAGGGAACACCTCGACTTCGCTCGGTGTGTAACAGGGAACAGGGAACAGGTGTTAGTATTAGCACGATTAAAAAAGGGCGGGTTTTGCAGCCAAGTTAGGGAAAACAATTAACAGTAGTCCCTAAACCCGCCCCTACAAACCCGGTTTTCTTGAAGGTCGTGAAGCGTCAATCCGGAACCAATTCCCCTACACCTCAGTCATCCCTTGACTGGGGAATTTTTCCCCCAGGTTGCAGAATTCTATCGATGCTAATGCATGTCTTTGGGAAGCTATCACTAATTCTACTAACCCTGACATTCTCCCTTGTTTTTCCTCCCACCTCAAACTCCCTCTTCTGTCCCTTAGTGGCGTGGAGTCGTCACCCAGAACGAGACTTTGGACAAGATGGTCGAGATGGTGCAGATGGACGTGTGGGGAGACGGGGACGAGATGGGGAAAATCGGACAATTTTTGTGGATGGTTCTCCGATTAATCTGGAGTTGTCGGGAGGAGATGGCGGGGATGGGAATGATGGAAAACGGGGTGAAGATGGAGATTGTTCCCGACAGCCGCGAAAGGTTGATTATGACCTGCAAGCCGCAGATGGGGGCGATGGTGGAGATGGTGGAAATGGCGGAGATGGTGGAAATGGCGGGTCATTGACGGTTTATTATACGCATCGAGAGGATTTGAAACAAATCTATGTGCGTTCCCTTGGCGGACGTGGGGGACGTTTTGGACGCGGCGCGTATGGGGGGGATGGCTGTGACTGTGATGACCGAAGTTGGGAGATAGAAACTTGCAAAAAGTCAAACGATGGTGACGAAGACTGTGAAACTGAACGATTCGAGTGTGAAGAGGGTGACGATGGTCGAGATGGTCGAGAGGGTCGAGACGGAAAAGACGGAAGCATGGGGACGCTGACCTTAATTAATCGGAGTGACGCATTACCCCCAGACAAACCCACCGCTACCGTTACTCTACCCCAACTGCAAAACGGCGCGATCGCACTCTCTGTAAATCAATGGCGAACTCTTACGGGTGCAACTGCTTTACTCGCCCCCAATTCAATTATTGCCAACCAGTATCGAGAGTTTGTTGGACGCTTAGAACGGTCTTTTGAGTTAGTCTGGAATGCAGACCGGGCGATTACCGATTTCTATAATCAACCGATATCCCTCAGTCTCAAATCTGATCAACGCATTGATGTATCATTACCAGAGGATGTCTGGTTTGATGGCAAAATGACGCCCCAGGGGAATATGATGCAATTTGTCGTCACCAATGCATTACTGAAACAGGAAGCCACCCAACTGACGCGGGCAGATTTTCGCGGAAATCGTACAAACTTAACCTTTAGTGTGGTTGACTTAGGCGGGAAAGCCGACTTACTCGATACTCAATTCAGGTTAAAATATCGTACTGCCAATTCAGGCGATCGCTTTCGTCGCTTCTATAATTACAGAACCCGGTATGAAGGGATCATTCCAGCAGAACTTGTCACTCGCCATAACAATCATTACACCCTAGAAATTGGCAAACTCCCCATAGACGCTGCATACCTGCGTCCCGGAGTCGCCATCGAAATTGAGTTAGTCGCTACTCGTTCCTTTGCGGGAAACTCAGCCCAACAGGAAATGAATTGGCGCGGGGAAATTCGATAAGTTTTAAGATCGTCATTTGTCCTTTGTAAGGGTTTGAGGCTTGTTTACAAAAATTAGTACAGTGCCGTTTTCTTTTGTCTGACTACTTAAGCATCTTGCTCGCTACTAATATTGAATTGCATGACTGCTTATCTACTACACCACCACTAATAACAGGCTAAAGCCCTTACTACAAACTCCAAACTTCACCAAATTTATGTCTTAGGGTTGATGTATGATTGAGAAAAACCATCAATCCTGATAGGGATTCAGTATAAGCTTAAGGAGTTCATGACGCCAGATTTCTTACAGGTTACGTTTTTATACAATCAAGTCATAGACTATCTCATCGCCTTGATCATCTTGGTTGTGGGAATTTTTCTGATCAAAATTCTCCGCCAAGTGATTGTAGGACGGCTCAAACGCTGGGCGGCGAAAACGACAACTCAGTTGGATGATTCCCTGATCCAGATGATTGAACGAGCCGTGATTCCTATCCTTTACGTTGGCACGTTTTATGTGGCGATCGCGAATCTCACCTTACATCCGATTCTGGATCAGGTGATTGACGCTTTGACGTTAATTGTTGCCACGATTCTAGGGATTCGCCTCTTGGTTTCCCTGGTGGAATACGGTTTCCGGCTATATTGGCTAACTCGCCGCCAAAGTGAAACGGTGCAACAGGCGCTTGATGCGTTAATTCCGGCGGCTCGAATTGCAATTTGGGCGCTGGGAATTGTCTTTTTGTTAGATAATCTGGGTTTTGATATATCCGCTGTTGTAGCTGGATTAGGCATTGGGGGTGTGGCGATTGCTTTAGCGTCTCAAGGCTTTCTCCAGGATTTATTCAGCTACTTCTCTATCCTCTTTGACCGTCCCTTTGAATTGGGAGATTTTATCATTGTTGGCGATTTCCTCGGTTCAGTCGAACATATTGGCATTAAAACGACTCGTCTGCGGAGTTTAAGTGGAGAACAACTCATTTTTGCCAACACCGATTTAACCAGTTCGCGGATTCGCAACTATAAGCGGATGCCCAAACGACGGGTAGCATTTAAGTTTGGCGTGCTGTATGAAACGTCTCAAGAAAAGCTCCAGCTCATCCCCGAAATTGTCCAAGGTATTGTGGAAAATATGGAGAATACCACTTTTGACCGAGCGCATTTTAGCGATTATGGGGATTTTAGCTTGAACTTTGAGGTGGTTTATTACGTTTTAAGCAGTGATTACAACCTCTATATGGATATCCAGCAGCAGCTTAATTTACAGCTTAAACAGGAATTTGAAGCGCGTCAGATTGAGTTTGCTTACCCCACCCAAGTCACCTATTTTGGGAATCTCAACACCGGAGAAATTAGCGATTCTTTAAGTGCTTTGGTTGCTGATGGCAAACCCTAAGCCGTTGGTTGGCGTAATATAGCAGAAGGCAGAGGAGGGGGTGAGGGAGTTAGAGGGAGTTAGAGGGAGAGGTTTTTATTATGGGTGATTTGCCGGACATGATATTACAGTAAATTGGCAAATATTACTCATTCACCCTCTTGAGAACGATGTAAAAGCAGCTTCTGTTCGAGTTGGCTAAAAACCGTCTCACCATCAACCACCTCTCCCCGTTTCGACGCTTCAACTCCAACCATAATTTCCCCCCTCAATTCCTCAAAGCGCCCCTTATAGATACGTTCCCGTTCAGCAAACGCCCTAAGTGCAGTCAGGATAACCTCCTCCGGTGATTTCTGGAGTTTAGACTACGAAAAATCAACCCAGCTATAGCCCGATGCTGAGAAAGAAGGAAAATTCCTAAAAAATTAAAGTTTAAGATGCTTTTTTCGACCGTTTTTTGTGTCGTATTTTACCTTTTTTTACCACAGGGTAACGAGTTCTTTTAGTACGTTTGTTCCCCTCAGTCCAACCTGGGGACTTTCCACGGGGTTTGGGAGCAACAGCGGGTGTACCAATCTCCGGCAAAAGTAATGAAATCGACTGGGCTACCCGTCCAGGAGTCAAATTCTGAACGGGTTTTTGCCAAGGAAGATGATGTTGTGCGACCAAATTCCTCGCCAACCATAACTCCCAAGTCATAATGGGCATCAAATCACTCCACCTTTCACATTGTTTGGGGGTACTAAGTTGAGGAACACTCCAGTGTAATCTAGTTTTGAGAAAACGATACCAATGGTCAACGGCGAAGCGGCGCAAATATTTTCGCCAAATCTGACCCAAATCAGGCATTTCTTGACCGACCCATACTAACCATAGAGGCTTAGACTGTGACTGGGATGATTTAGGTTTGAGTCGTTCGACTAAAATCAATTGC